>DAMBCY010000293.1:0-5352 GCA_032056255.1 Cellulomonas sp.
CGCCCGCAGGGACAGCGCGACGCCGTGCGCCTCGATGTCGGTGCGCCACGGCGCCCGGCCCATGAGGACGAGCGGCATCGACTCGTCGACGGCGGACTTCTGCTCGACGAGGTCCGCGACGACCTCGACCAGGGACCGCCCCACGAGGTCGTCCATCGCCCCGAACCGGTGGAAGCAGGACAGGGCGTTGGGGCTGGCGTAGAGGACCTCGCCCTCGGAGTTCAGCCGCACCAGGCCGTCGGCGACGCGGGGTGCGCCGCGGCGGGGTCCGGTCGCGGCGTTGAGCACGGGGAACTCGCCGCGGGAGATCATGGCGAGCAGGTCGTCGGCGGCCTCGACGTAGTTGAGCTCGAGCCGGCTGGGGGTCCGCGCGCCGCCGAGGTTGGTCTGGCGGGCGATGACGGCGATGGCACGACCGTCCCGCACCACGGGGACGGCCTCCTCCCGGACGGCGTAGGAGCCGAACCAGCGCGGCTCGCGGGAGCGCAGCGCGCGCACCTCGGTGAGGGACCGTTCGAGCTGCGGGCGCTGGCCCTCCGGCGCGCGGGAGCCGACGACGTCGTCGTAGTGCACGGTCGCCCCGGTCGAGGGGCGGCACTGCGCGATGGCCACGAAGTCGCCGTCCGGCGTCGGGAGCCAGAGCACGAGGTCGGCGAACGCGAGGTCGGAGATGAACTGCCAGTCACCGACCAGCAGGTGCAGCCACTCGAGGTCCGCGGCCTCGAGGTGGGCGTGGCGCTGCGCGATCTCGCTCAGGGTGGACACCGGTCCAGGGTAGGCGGTGCGCGCGGGTCGTCCCGCTGGCGTCCACGTCGGCGGAGCACGACCCGGCGGCCGCCCGGACCGGGCGGGGGCGGCCCGGCGGAGGCACGCGCGGGCCGCACGGCGGATACTGTCGAGGCAGCGCGCGACGGCGCGCACCGGCGCCACCCCGGCGCACGACACCGGAAGGACCCGAACGCCGTGCACCTGCAGGTCACCCTCTCCGTCCCCGCCGACCCGCGGACGGCGGGCACGATGCTGGCCGACCCCGTCTACGTCCGCGCGAAGGTCCGCGCGAGCGGCGCGGCGGAGCTGCACGTCGACGTGACGCCGGGCGACGAGGGCGCGTTCACGGTGACGACCCGCCGGTCGCTGCCCACGGACCAGATCCCGCCGAACGTGCGGGCGTTCGTCGGCTCGAGCCTCGAGGTGCGTCAGGCCGAGGCGTGGGAGCGCCCGGGGCC
Organism: Cellulomonas sp.; assembly: GCA_032056255.1. Taxonomy (GTDB): domain Bacteria; phylum Actinomycetota; class Actinomycetes; order Actinomycetales; family Cellulomonadaceae; genus Cellulomonas. The sequence goes on from DAMBCY010000293.1 coordinate 1,227, forward strand.
GGGCGGCGAGCGCCGCGGGACGGTCGCCGTCGAGATCGTCGGCGCCCCGGTGCGGCTGACGGGCACGGTGACGCTGGCCGCCGACGGTGCGGCGTCGCGCATCACCTACGACGGCGAGCTGAAGGCGCACGTGCCGCTGTTCGGCGCCGCCGTGGAGGAGGCCGCCGCCCGCGCGGTCCGCGGCGCGCTGCAGGCCGAGGAGGCCGTGGCCCACGAGTGGGTCGCGTCGACCCCGCAGGCGTGATCCCACCCCCCGTGCACGCCGTAACGATTCCGTAACGCGATCGGCCGACACACCCCTCTGACCTGCGTCTACGCAGTCATGGGATCGCTTCCACACCCGTTCGGGCGCGTCGTGGCTTGACATCGATCCGGCGCGCGGACGAGAGTGCCGACATGGCGTGAGAGCGCTCCCGCAGTGCGGTCTGGGAACGCTCTCACACGGGGCGCCGATGACGGTGTCCCCCACAGGAGCGGCGAGGTCGCCGCCGGATGACGAAGGAGTCAAGGTGCGCAGAAGCACGCGCAGGACCTGGGTGGCCGTGGCGGGGGCGGCGAGCGTCGCCCTGCTCGCGACGGCGTGCGGCGGGGGCTCGTCCGACGACGAGACCGCGGGCGGTGGCGACGGGGGCAGCGGCGGCAAGGTCACGCTGACCATCTCCACCTTCAACGAGTGGGGCTACGCCGACCTGCTCGACGAGTACATGGAGCTCAACCCGGACATCACGATCGAGCACAACAAGTTCGCGACGTCGGACGACGCGAAGGAGCAGTTCCAGACCGCTCTCGGCGCCGGCGCCGGCCTCGCGGACGTCGTGGGCGTCGAGGTCGACTGGATGCCGCAGATCATCCAGTACTCCGACCAGTTCGTGGACCTGACCAGCGACTCCGTCGAGGGCCGCTGGAACAACTGGACCGTCGACCAGGCCACCGCCGCCGACGGCTCGCTGCTCGGCTACCCGACCGACATCGGCCCCGAGGCCATCGCCTACCGCTCCGACCTGTTCGCCGCCGCCGGCCTGCCGACGGACCGCGAGGAGGTCGCCGAGCTGTTCGGCGGCGACAGCGCCACGTGGGACGACTACTTCGCGGTGGGCGACCAGTTCGCCGCCGCGGGCACCGGCGTGCCGTTCTTCGACTCGATCGACGCGACCGCCCAGGGCGTCATCAACCAGATGGAGGCCCCGCTCGAGGACCCCGAGTCCGGCGAGATCATCGCGCTGGACAACCCGGAGATCCGCGACATGTACGACGAGCTCCTGTCGCACACCGACCTGTCGGCCGGCCTGAAGCAGTGGAGCGACGACTGGATCAGATCGTTACAGAACGACGGCTTAGCGACGATGCTGGCGCCGTGCTGGATGCTCGGCGTCATCTCGGGCAACGCCGAGGGCGTGGAGGGCTGGGACATCGCCAACGTCTTCCCCGGCGGCGGCGGCAACTGGGGCGGCTCGTTCCTGACCGTCCCGGCCATGTCGCAGCACCCGGACGAGGCCAAGGCGCTCGCCGACTGGCTGACCGCCCCGGAGCAGCAGCTCAAGGCGTTCCAGACCACGGGGAACTTCCCGAGCCAGGTCGAGGCGCAGAAGTCCGACGAGCTGCAGGCCATCACCAACGAGTTCTTCAACGACGCCCCGATCGGCCCGATCTTCAGCGACCGCGCCGCCGCCATCAGCGTCATCCCGTTCAAGGGTGAGAACTACTTCACCATCCGCACCGCCCTCGGCGACGCGTTCACCCGCGTCGACGTGGAGAAGTCGCAGGACCCCGACGCCTCCTGGGCCGGGTTCGAGGACGCCGTCGCCGCGATCGGCTGACGCCTGGCCGGGCCGGGCCGCGGGGCGCTCCCCCGCGGCCCGGCCCGGTGCCTGCACCACCGCCCGACGACCCGCCCGCACGAAGGACTCGCATGGCCACCCAGACGGCGCCCCCCACCGGGGCGGCAGCACCGAACGCCGAGGACCGCGCGCCTCGCAAGATCGGCTTCCGGCAGACGCTGGGCCGGTGGGACGTGAAGGTCTCGCCCTACCTGTACATCTCGCCGTTCTTCATCCTGTTCGCCATCGTCGGCCTCTTCCCGCTGCTCTACACGGCCTACGTGTCGCTGCACGAGTGGAGCCTGATCGGGGGCAAGGGCGAGTTCGTCGGGCTCGACAACTTCACGTTCGTCCTGGGGCAGAAGCTCTTCTGGAACTCGCTGCGCAACACGTTCAGCATCTTCCTGCTCTCGACCGTCCCGCAGGTCGTCGCGGCCCTGGTGATCGCCGCCATGCTGGACGCGAACCTCCGCGCCAAGACGTTCTGGCGCATGGGCGTGCTGCTGCCCTACGTGGTGGCGCCCGTCGCCGTCGCGCTGGTGTTCTCCAAGATGTTCGCCGACGGCTCCGGCATGATCAACACGCTGCTCGGCTACGTCGGCGTCGACCCGGTCCGCTGGCACGTCGACGCGCTCCCCTCGCACATCGCCATCGCGTCGATGGTGAACTTCCGCTGGACCGGCTACAACGCGCTGATCCTGCTGGCCGCCATGCAGGCCGTCCCGCGCGACCTGTACGAGGCCGCCACGATCGACGGCGCGAGCCGCATCCGGCAGTTCTTCTCGATCACGATCCCGATGGTCCGGCCGACGATGATCTTCGTGATCCTGACCTCCACCATCGGCGGTCTGCAGATCTTCGACGAGCCGCGCATGTTCGACACGACCGGGCTCGGCGGCGCGAGCGGCCAGTGGAAGACCGTGACGCTGTACCTGTACGAGCTCGGCTGGAACAAGCAGCAGCTCGGACGGGCCGCCGCGGTCGCCTGGCTGCTCTTCCTCATCATCATCGTGTTCGCCCTGCTCAACAACTGGCTGACCCGCAAGATCGCGTCCTCCGACGACCTGAGCAGATCCGCGAGGACGGCCCGCAAGCAGACCCGCAGGAACGCGCGCGCGCTCGAGCGCTCGATGAGGCGGACGTCCGACGCCGCCGTGACGGCAGCCGCACCGACCGAGGTGAACCCCCGATGAACTCCCCCCACGCCACCGCTCGCCCCGCCCACGCCTCCGAGGGGACCCAGAGATGAGCACCCCCTCCATCCCCGTCATCGAGCAGACCGCCGGCAAGGGGGCCGCTCGTGCCGCCCGCCGTCGTTCCGGCAAGCGCGGCGGCGTCGCCCTCGCCGGCGGCTCCGAGCGCCGTCCCGGACGGCTGACGTACGTCCTGCTGGCGCTGTTCGTCCTGATCTCGGCGTACCCGCTGTACTTCACGTTCCTGCTGTCGTCCTCCACCGCGGCCGAGGTCGCGCAGCACCCGATCCCGTCCCTGATCCCCGGCGGGGAGTTCTTCGCGAACATCCAGCGGGTGTTCGACGCGGACATCGACCTGGTGCGCGCCACCGGCAACTCGCTGGTCGTGGCCATCGTCACCAGCGCGTCCGTGGTGTTCTTCTCGACGCTCGCCGGCTACTCGTTCTCCCGGCTGCGGTTCCGGGGCCGCGGGCCGCTGCTGGTGTTCGTCATCGCCACCATGGCTGTGCCGACCCAGCTCGGTGTCGTGCCGCTGTACATCGTCATGCGGGAGCTCAGCCTCACGGGCAACCTGCTCGCCGTGATCCTGCCGGCGATGGTCACCGCGTTCGGCGTGTTCTGGATGACCCAGTACCTCGACTCCGCGCTCCCCTACGAGCTGATCGAGGCCGCCCGCGTCGACGGCGCGTCGATGTTCCGGACGTTCTGGTCGATCGCGCTGCCCGCCGCCCGGCCCGCCGCCGCGATGCTCGCGCTGTTCACGTTCATCGGGTCCTGGACGAACTTCTTCTGGCCGTCCATCGTGCTCGGCACCCAGAACCCCACCCTGCCCGTGGCGCTCAAGCTGCTGCAGGCCGGGTTCTTCAAGGACATGCCGCTGATCATGTCCGGCGTCGTGCTGTCCGTGATCCCGCTGCTCCTGCTGTTCGTGGTCGCCGGACGCCAGCTCGTCGCCGGAATCATGGCCGGCGCAGTCAAGGGCTGACGCTACGCTTCCGCGCGGGGGCCCGGACAACCGGGCCCCCGCGCAGGGGGGCGCGCCCGTCGGCCGGTGCCACCCCAGCACCGCCCACCGTCTCGAAGGCAAGGGGGCGATCCCTCGTGGTCGACCAGTCC
>DAMBCY010000294.1:0-5316 GCA_032056255.1 Cellulomonas sp.
AGTACTTCGCACCGGCCCGCCTGTCCGAGGAGCACTCCGCCCGGGCCGCGGAGGTCGCCGTCGCCGCGCACCGGGCGCTCGGCCTGCGGCACCTGTCGCGGACGGACCTCATCGTCGACGCCGACGGCGAGCCGTGGTTCCTCGAGGTGAACGTCGCACCCGGCATGACCGAGACGTCCCTCTTCCCGCAGGCCGCGGAGGCCGGCGGACACCACCTGCCGACGCTGTACCGCCGACTGGTGGAGGCGGGTCTGCGGGACGCCTGACCCGGCGGCGCGGAGCACCGCCCACGCGCCGACCGGGCGTCCTCGGTCCGGCAAGGGCGCCCCCGACCGCGGAGCACCCGGGTCGCCGGCGCCGGGGACGCCACGGCGCGGGCCGCTCGTCAGCCCCGGAAGACTCCCGGGTCGTCCGGTGCGAGTGCGCCGAGGATGCGGTTGAGGTCCTGGACGGACGCGAACTCGACCGTGAGGCGGCCGCGCTGCTTGCCGAGGTCGACCTTCACGCGCGTCTCGAACCGGTCCGACAGGCGCATGGCGAGCTCGTCGAGCGCCTCGTTGCGCACGCCGGCGCGCGGCTTGCGCTGCTGGGCGCGCCCCGAGCCGTCGCCCCCGAGCGAGACGATCTCCTCGACGGCGCGCACCGAGAGTCCCTCGGCGACGATCCGCTGCGCGAGCCGCTCGATCGCGGCGCCGTCAGGCAGCCCGAGCAGGGCTCGCGCGTGCCCGGCGGAGAGGACGCCGGCGGCCACCCGGCGCTGGACGAGCGGCGGCAGCCGGAGCAGCCGGAGGGTGTTGGAGATCTGCGGCCGTGAGCGGTGGATGCGGGACGCGAGCTCGTCGTGGGTGCACCCGAAGTCGTCGAGGAGCTGCTGGTAGGCCGCGGCCTCCTCCAGCGGGTTGAGCTGGGAGCGGTGCAGGTTCTCCAGGAGCGCGTCGCGCAGCAGGTCCGAGTCCTCGGTCCGGCGGACGATCGCCGGGATCGTCTCCAGACCTGCGGCCTGGGTGGCGCGCCAGCGGCGCTCCCCCATGATCAGCTCGTAGCCGTCCTCCGCGGGGCGCACGACGACGGGCTGCAGGACACCGATCTCGCGGATGGAACCGACCAGCTCGTCGAGGGCGTCCTCGTCGAACACGCTGCGCGGCTGCTTGGGGTTCGGCCGGATGGAGCCGACCGGCAGCTCGGCGAACGTGGCGCCCGGGACGGCGACGAGCCCGTCGGCGGCAGTGCCGCTGCCGTCCGTGGCGGTGTCCGACGCCGTTGCACCCCCCGGTGCCCGATCCCGGGTATCTGTGCTGGTCAGGGCCTCGTCGGAGTGCTCGGCGCCGTCGCCCGCGTCCGCCGCGCGCTCCGCCGAGCGGTCCGGGAAGAAGACGTCGACCGGACGGCTGCCCTCGGGGCTGCGGGTCTCCAGACCGGTCGGGATCAGGGCACCCAGGCCTCGCCCCAGGCCTCGCCGCTTCTCGCTCACAGGTCCTCCTTCTGCCCCGCCGTGGTGGTCCCGCGCTCCGCGAGCTCCCGTGCCGCTTCCAGGTACGCGAGCGCGCCGCTCGAGCCCGGATCGTACGTCAGGACCGTCTGCCCGTAGGACGGCGCCTCCGACACCCGGACCGAGCGCGGCACCGTCGTGCGCAGCGTCTTGTCCGGGAAGTGCTGCCGCACCTCCTGCGCCACCTGCTGGGCGAGGTTCGTGCGGCCGTCATACATGGTGAGCAGGATCGTCGACACGTGCAGGCCAGGGTTGAGGTGCGCCTGGATCAGCTCGATCGACTTCAGCAGCTGGCTCAGGCCCTCGAGCGCGTAGTACTCGCACTGGATCGGGATGAGCACCTCGTCCGCGACCACGAAGGCGTTCACCGTGAGCAGGCCGAGGCTGGGCGGGCAGTCGACGAGCACGTAGTCGATCCGGGGCTCGCCGCGGGCGTCGCGCTCGGCGAGGTAGGCGGTGAGCGCGTTCCGCAGCCGCGTCTCGCGCGCCACCAGGGAGACCAGCTCGATCTCCGCACCGGACAAGTCGATGGTCGCCGGCACGCACCAGAGGTTCGCGATGTCCGGGCTGGCGTGCACCGCGGACGCCAGCGACGCACTGTCGACCAGCACGTCGTACACCGAGGTGACGCCGGCGTGGTGGTCGATGCCCAGCGCCGTGGAGGCGTTGCCCTGCGGGTCGTTGTCGATGACCAGGACGTGCAGGCCGGACTGGGCGAGCGCGGCGGCGAGGTTGACCGTCGTGGTCGTCTTCCCGACGCCGCCCTTCTGGTTGGCGACCGTGATGACGCGGGTGCGGTCGGGACGCGGGAAGGTGCGCCCGCGCAGCTCGATCCGGCGCCGCGCGTCCTGGCGCAGCTCGGCCATCAGGGGCGTGTCGTCGTCCGCCGGCGGGAGGCTCTCGACCAGAGCCGCCCGACGGCGCTCCTCGATCTCGTCCTCGGCCCAGCGACTCGGGTCCGTCGTCACCTGCGATGTCCCTTCGTCGAGCGGCTCGTCCGATGCGGTCCGCCCTCGGTTCCACGTGAAACACGGTCCCGGGCGACCGGTGCGCCGGGAGCGTCCTTCGTCACCAGCACCACGCTGGTCGGTTCGAGACCCGGGAGCGTCGGCGCGACCCGGATCTCCGCCGCGCCTCCCCCGAGCCGGCGCCCCGTCTCGGCGCCCTCCTCGACCTCGGCCTGGGCACGCCCGCCCTTGAGCGCGACCAGGCGACCCCCGACGCGCAGCAGCGGGAGGGTCCAGCCGTACAGCTTGTCCAGCGCGGCGACGGCGCGCGCCGTGACCGCGTCGCCCTCGACCGTGCCCACCAGGTCCTCGGCCCGTCCGCGGAGCACGCGCGCGTTGTCCAGGCCGAGCTCGGAGACGACCTCGGCGAGCCAGTCGGTCCGGCGCTCCATCGGTTCGAGCAGGACGACCTCGGCCTCGGGTCGCATCGCGGCGATGACGACACCCGGGAGGCCCGCGCCGCTGCCCACGTCAATGATCCGTCCGCGCTCCGGGAGGAAGGGGACGACCGCCGACGAGTTCACCAGGTGCCGCTCCCACAGCCGCGACACCTCGCGTGGCCCGACGAGTCCGCGCAGGACCCCCTGGTCGCGCAGCATCGCATGGAACCCGGACAGCGCGGGCCACGCGGCGCCGAAGTGCTCGGGCAGCCGCACATCGTCCTGCAGCGGGTCGACGACCTGGTCAGGCGCCTGATTCCCCGGCGCAGAAGCCGACTCTGGTCGCACAACACTCCCCTGGGCCTCGGACGTCCGGCTCCCCGGGGATGCGCGCCCGGGCCGGCTTCGCACCCGGACGGCGCGGTGCTCTACGGTACCGCGTCCGAGTGGCGGTATCCGCTCGTGCTCTCGGTGCGGGCCGGGTGTGCGGACTCCTGCCGGGACGTTCGCGGGCGCTGGTGCGCGCCACGCAGAGGCTCCCTGACGGGAGTCGAGTTCGCGCCGGTCTGTTGGCGCCGTGTCGGGGGGCCCGCCGGGGCGCGGTGCTGCACGATGGGCGACCGCCCCGAAGCGTTGTGCTGATGCTGGCCCGGCGCGTCCGGGTGGTGAGGACGGCGCCGCGTGGCTGCTCGTCCTTCGGGAGGGCCGAGCCCGGCTGGCGGGGGGCGCCTGATCCTCGTGGGCGGGGGCTCGGGCGGTGTTTCACGTGGAACGAGGAGGATGCGAGGTGCTAGTGACGGCGTCGTGGCTGCGCGTGACGTGCGTGTGACCGGGTTCGAGGTCGATGTTTCACGTGGAACCTGGGCAGGCCGGCCACGCGCGGTGGGCCGGTCTGTCGACATCTGCGCACCTCGCTGTTCCACGTGAAACGAGGATCATTCCGTTCGTCGCCCTGCACGATCCCTTCTCTGGTCCGGCGCGATCGGCCCGCTCGCACCCGTTCGGCGCCGCAGCTGCACCCCGCCAGGGAGTGGCTCGCCCGCGCTTCGCCGTGCTGCCTCCCCCAGCTCCCTGCCCCACCCGCCGCAGCTCCGAGCCTGACCTCCCCCAAGTCCGTGCGACCCGTGCCCGCACCCGTCGAGAGAACCCAGCCGCACCCGTCGAGCGGCCCCTTCGCGGTTGCCAGAGGTCGTTCGTGCGCCCGGGCCCGTCGGTGGTTCTCGTGGGGCCCGCCGCCAGGCCGATCGAGCACGCGGCGCCCGTCCACCGCCGGGGGCCCGGTGAGCGACGCTGGTCGGTGTGCCGGTTCGCGGCCCACCTGTTCGCGCTGGCGCTCCCGCGAGGCCCAACGCCGCGAGCTCTGACGGACGACAACCCGCGGGCAACGCCGGAATCCTTCCCGTCGAGCGGTCCTGGCGGCCGTCGGCGCGATCGGGCAGGGTGCGCGCACCAGCCGCGACGCGCGGTGACGCCCGTGCCTGGCCACCGTCGGACGTGTTTCACGTGGAACAGGTCTGCTCGTCGCACGACCGAGTCGCCCCCCCGGGTCCGCGGCGTGTCCACCTCACGGCATGAGGCCTCTGACCTCGTTCCGGTCCCCCGCCTCCACGGCGCTCCCGGTTGCGGAGGCCAGGCCGCCACGGTCACATCCCGGCGCGAGCGGACGATCCCGGGCTGTGCCGCCGGGCGAGCTGATCCACTCCGAGCCATCCCACCCACGGAGACCCGTGGATCGGTAACCCACTGCTGTGCTCGGCGTGGCGATCCGTCCCGCGTGCACCCCACCACATGGACGACTGCGCGTCGGTGGCCCATCGCGCAACCCACGATTCTTCCTCAGGGTGCCGGCGCGGGTCAGCCTCGCACGCGGTCGAGCAGCTTCCCGGTCAGGCTCACGTCACCTATCGAGATGCCGCACCCCGTCGAGCACCGCTGCGACCCCCGACGGGCCGCATCCGACGGGGCCTGGGAGCGTCCGGTGCCGTACGACAACCCATGGACCGCCCGTGTAGCGCCGACGGTCCCTCGGCTGTCCCGATCGTGCATCGAACACAGCCGGATGCGCAGTCACCCATGCAGAGACCAGCCCCCCACGCTCCACGCGGCGACGAGGGTCACCGTCCCGTGCACCCGGGCGACGACCACGACGGTTTCACGTGGAACACGACCGCCTCCCTGCCGGGTCCGGCAGCGGACGTGGCACCCATCGTGACCCGGCGACGTCGCGTCCTCACGGAAACGGGACAGAACCTCGAACCGCGCCCCTCGGCGCCGGCGCGCGCGTCTCGCCCTCGGCCCCGCAACTCACCCGCGGCGCCACGTGCCGCCTGCCGGGTGCCGAGTCCCGAGTGCCGAGTCCCGAGTGCCGAGTCCCAGGTGCAAGGTGCAAGGTGCAAGGTCCCGAGTGCCAGGTGCCAGGTGCCAGGTGCCAGGTGCCAGG
>DAMBCY010000295.1:0-5310 GCA_032056255.1 Cellulomonas sp.
GCGAGGATCGCGTCGCCCTGCTCCTGCGCCTGGGCGAGCGCCTGCTCGGCGGTGAGCTTGCCCGCCATGAACTGCTCCAGCGCGGGCACCAGGGCCTTGCCCTCGACGTCGGAGAAGCCCTCCACCGACGGGCGGACCTGGGCGTAGTCGAGGGTCTCGATGAACGCCGCGTAGTGCGGGTCCTCGGTGAAGAAGGGGTCGTTCGCCGCCTCGACGGTGGCGGGGATCCAGCCGGAGATCTCGCCGAAGGCCACGCCGTTCTCGGGCTGGGTGGTCCACCACTTCATGAACTCCCAGGCTCCCTCGACGTTCTTCGCCCCCTCGGGGACGACGAGGCCGAAGCCGCCCATGTACGCGCCCGGTCCGGCGGGTCCCTGCGGCGGCTGCACGACGCCGTACTCGAGCCCGTCGACCTGGTCGAGCGTGGCGAGCGCCCACGGGCCGTCCAGCTTCATCGCGACGGTGCTCTCGGCGAACGGGTCGGTGCCGTCGCCGAAGCCCAGCTCGTACACCCCGGCGTCCATCAGCTCGGTCCAGAAGTCCAGCACCTCGACGCCCTCGGGGCTGTTGAAGGCGGTCGCGGTCTGGTCGTCGGTCAGCAGCGTGCCGCCGGCCTGGGCGAGGTACATGTTGAACAGGCCGGGGTCGCCGAGGTCGAAGCCGGCCCGGCCGAGCGTCCCGCCGTCGCGCTGCGTGAGGGCGACGGCGGCGGACTTCAGCTCGTCCCAGGTGGTCGGGGCGGTCACGCCGGCCTCGTCGAGGGCCGCCTGGTTGACCATGAGCGAGCGGTTGTCGACCAGGAGCGGCAGGCCGTAGAGCTGGTCGTCGACCCGCATCTCGCCGAGCGCCGGGGCGTAGAAGGCGTCCAGGTCGACGCCGTCCCGCTCCACCAGGTCGTCGATCGGCGCGAGCGCGCCCTTGGGGGCGTAGAGCGAGGTCTGGTACCGGTCCCACAGCACGACGTCGGGCAGGTCCCCGCCGCCGGCCAGCGAGGTGAGCAGCTTCTCCTCGACGAGCTCCTGCGGGCGGTAGACGACCTCGTAGTCGTCCTGGGCGGCGTTGAACGAGGCGGCCTGCTCCTCGAGCTGGGCGACCTGGTCGCCGGACCACGACCCCCACATGACGACCTGCTCGCGGCCGTCGGCGGCGGTCGTGCCGTCGCCGCCCGCCCCGCAGGCGGTGACGGCGAGCACGGACGCGAGGACGAGGGCGGTACCGGTGGCAGCGGTGGATCTCTTCATCGAGCTCTCCTTGCGGAAGGGGTGGGAATGGCGGGACATCACTTGCTCCCCACGTGCGCGACACCTTCGATGATGTAGCGCTGGGCGAGCAGGAAGACGATCAGCACGGGCAGGCTGGCGACCACGGTCCCGGCCATGAGCGGCCCGAAGGCCGTCTCGTAGTTGTTGACGAACGACGACAACCCGACCTGGACGGTCATCATGCGGGGGTCGTTCAGCACGATCAGCGGCCACAGGAAGTTGTTCCACCCGGCCTGGAACGACAGGATGCCGAGCACCGCGAGACCGGCCTTCGCGAGCGGGAAGTAGACCTGCGCGAAGATGCGGAACTCGCTCGCGCCGTCGATGCGCGCGGCCTCGCCGAGCTCGTCCGGGAGGGTCTCGAAGAACTGCTTCATGAAGAACACCGCGAAGGCGCCCGCGGCGCCCGGGACGATGACGGCGGCGTACGTGTTGAGCATCCCGACGCCGCCCTGGCCGAGCAGGTCGTTGCCGCCGAGCAGCGGGAAGTGCCGCAGGATCAGGAAGGTCGGGATCATCGTGACGATGCCGGGGATCATCAGCGACGACAGGAACAGCGCGAACACCCCGGCGCGGCCCCGGAACCGGAGCTTGGCCAGCGCGTAGCCGCCGAGCCCGCCGAAGAACACGTTCGTCACCGCCCCGCCCAGGCCCAGGACGAGCGAGTTCACGAAGTACCGCGCGAACGGCACGTCGGCGAACACCCGCACGACGTTGTCGAACGTCGGGGACTCGGGGACCAGCCGCAGCGCGCCGGACAGGATCTCCCCGGCCGGCTTGAAGGCGGTGGCCAGGGACCAGACGAGCGGGGCGACGGTGACGACGGCGACGAGCGTGACGCCGACGTACCAGGCGGCGGTGCCGACGCGGTGGCGCACCGACGGGCGGCGGACGCGCAGGGGCGGGCGCGGGGCGGCGGCGGTCACCGGGCACCCCCGGTCGTGACGGCCGCCCGGGGGGCGACGCGTGGCGGGCGTCGACGGCGCTCGCGGGGGTGGTTCAGCCGGGCGTTGGCCAGCGAGAACACCAGGATGATGAGGAACAGCACGAACGACAGCGCCGACGCGTAGCCCATCTCAGGGAGCCGAAGCCCTTGTTGTAGATGTAGTAGACCATCGTCACGGTCGAGTTCCCGGGGCCGCCCTTGGTGAGCACGTACGCCTGGTCGAACACCTGGAACGCCCCGATGATGAGCAGCGTCGAGACCAGGAACGTGGTCCGGGTCAGGGACGGGACGGTGACGTGCCGGAACTGCTGCCACGCGTTCGCGCCGTCGAGCCGGGCCGCCTCGTACAGGTCACCGGGAATGCCCTGCAGGCCGCCCAGGAAGATGATCATGTTCGTGCCGAACCCGGCCCACACGCTCATCAGCACGATGGCGGTCATCGCCCACCGGGAGTCGTAGAGCCACGCCGGGCCGTCGATGCCGAACCAGCCGAGCGCGACGTTCAGCAGCCCCTTGGTGGGGTTGAGCAGCCAGTACCAGATCGTCGCGGTCGCCACGGTGGGCGAGACGACCGGGATGTAGAACAGCGTCCGGAACACCCGCACGGCGCGGTGCGAGCGGTTCAGCAGGATCGCGGTCCCGAGGGCGACGACCAGCCCGAGCGGCACGTACATCAGCGTGTACCGCGCGGTGTTGCGCAGGGCGATCCAGAAGAACGCGTCGTCCCAGATGCGGGCGTAGTTCTGCCAGCCGACCCAGGTGGTCTCGCCGATGATCGCGTAGTCCGTCAGGCTCATCACCGCGGCCATGGCGATCGGCAGCAGCATGAAGACCACGAACAGGGCCAGCGGCACGGCGAGGAACCACCACGCCGCGCGGCGCATCGGCCGGCTGGTGGGGCTGACGGCCCGGGGCGGCCCCGCGGCCGGCCCGCGCAGGCCGACGCCCGCGACGACCGCGGTCGTGGTGGCGGTGGTCGACGCCGTCACGACGCGGCCGCCTCGGGCGCGCGCCGGTGGGTCCGCAGCCCGGCGACCTCCAGGGCGAGCTCGCAGAACATCGCGTCGGCCCAGGAGAACCACTCCCGGGTGTAGCGCGTGGGGTCGTCGCGGTGGAACGACTCGTGCATCGCCCCGGTGCCGCCGTCCGTCGCGAGCAGCGTGCCGAGCAGCGCCCGGGACTCCTCGGGGTCCGTCGCGGTGAGGCCCTGGACGGCGAGGGCGATCGGCCAGATGTGCTCCGGCGGGGTGTGCGGGCTGCCGATGCCGCGGGCCGCGGAGCCGGCGACGTAGGTGGGGTTGGCGTCGCTGAGCAGGAACCGGCGCGTGGCGAGGTAGCGCGGGTCGTCCGCGGCGCACCAGCCCAGGTACGGCAGCGCGAGCAGGCTGGGCACGTTCGCGTCGTCCATCAGCAGCACCCCGCCGAGGCCGTCGACCTCGTAGGCGTAGACCTCCGCGCCCGCGACCTCGACCACCGCGTGCTCGGCGATGCCGCGCTCGACGTCCGCGCGCAGCGACCGGGCCGCCGCGGCCAGGTCGCCGTCGCCCAGCACCTCGTCGGCGATCCGGGCGACGTCGGCGAGCACGACCGCGGCGAACGCGTTGCCCGGCACGTGGAAGCCGTACCGGCAGGCGTCGTCGCTCGGACGGAACCCGGACCACGACATCCCGGTGGGGGCGGTCGGGGCGCCGCGGCCCTCGCGCACGAGGGTGTCGGACGCGGGCGCGTCGAACCGCTCGAAGCGGTAGGGCGAGCGGTGCTCGTGGTCCTGCTCGGTCCGCCACACCGCGACGGCCGTGCGGGCCGCGACCACGAACCGCTCGTCCAGGTGGTCGGTGCGGCCGGTCGTGCGCCAGAGGTCCGCGGCGAGCTGCAGCGGGTAGCAGAGGGAGTCGATCTCGTACTTGCGCTCCCACACCCAGGGGGAGCCGTCGGTCCGGTCGGACTGGTGGCCCTCGCCGGTCGGCCCGACGTTGAACGCGTTGGCGTACGGGTCCCGGGCGATGCCGTCGAGCTGGCGCCGGTTGACCGCGACGAGCAGGTCCGCGAGCGGCGGGCAGTCGCCGGCCAGGTGCAGGTAGGGCGCGAGCTGGGCCGTCGAGTCGCGCAGCCACATCGCCGGGATGTCCCCGGTCACCAGGAACGCGGTGCCGTCGGGCTGCGGCGTGATCGCGCGCACCAGCGTGTCGGCGAAGCGCCGCTCGAACACCCGGGCGGCCGGCTCGCCGGCGCCGTCCCGGACGGCCGCGCCGGTCCGCCGGACCAGCTCCTCGATCCATCGAGCCACGTCGCTCCTCCGTCTTCGTCGTCGATCCGGTCGCGTCGTCGCGCCGGGTGAGTGAGCATGTTGAATATATGTGAGCCAGCGTCCGAGCGCAACGTCGATCCCTCGGGCGCGGGCATTCGGCCCGATGGGAGCCGATTCCATCGGCCTCTCGGCACCCTCCGGGCTGCGGGACCCGCGATACTCAATCAATATACTTTTTGGCAGGAGCCGGGCCCGACAGCACCGCGGCCGTCCTCGCGCGCCGTCGGGGTCGGGCCGGCCCCGGTCTCCGTCCCGGCCGGCGACCCCGCACCGAGCCGGGCCGCGGGCACGGGGTGCGGGCGCCGGCGGCGCGGTCCCCGGTGTGGTGCCGGGACCGGGCGGCGCGCGCGTGGGCCTCCCCGCCCCTGCCGCGTAGGGTCTCCGGGTGCCCGCACCCGAGACCCCGCCCGCACGGCCGCTGCCCGGTCTCACCGCCTGCTCGCTCTGCTCGGGCGAGACCCTGGGCGACGGCGACCCGGCACCCGGCGGCCAGCTGGGCCGCCTGCGCCGCCTGGCGGCCGACGGGGTGGCCCGGCTGACCCTGGTCGAGTGCCTGGACGAGTGCGAGCGCGGGGACGTGGTCGTCGCGCGACCCTCGGCTCCGTGCCGGGAGGCCGGTGCGGCTCCGACGTGGTTCGAGCGGCTGGCGGGGGAGCGCGCGACGGCGGAGCTGCGGGGCTGGCTGGCCGACGGCGGCCCCGGCGCGTCTCCGCTGCCCGAGGGCCTCGCCGGGCTGGTGGTCCGGCGGGACGCGACCGAGGACGCGGCGGCCTCCTGACCCGGGCGGTCCGGGC
>DAMBCY010000296.1:0-5288 GCA_032056255.1 Cellulomonas sp.
AGGGCGGTGGCGGTGGCTTCAACGGCGGTGGCGGCAACCAGGCGCAGGACGACCCGTGGGCGACCCCCGCGGGTGGTGCCGGCGCCGGCGGCTACTCCGACGAGCCCCCGTTCTGATCGGCTGATCGACCTCCGCCGACCTGCCGGTCGGCACCCCACGGGCGCGCGCCCGCACAGCACATCCCATCCCGGGGCATGGCAACGCCCCGGGCTCCACACGTAGAAGAGGGAGCACCACGATGGCCAAGGCCGTTGTCCGGAAGCCCAAGAAGAAGCAGAACCCGCTCAAGGCGGCGAAGATCGAGTCGGTCGACTACAAGGACACCGCCCTGCTGCGGAAGTTCATCTCCGACCGCGGGAAGATCCGCGCCCGCCGCGTGACCGGCGTGTCCGTCCAGGAGCAGCGCGCGATCGCGCGGGCCGTCAAGAACGCCCGCGAGATGGCCCTGCTGCCGTACTCGTCGTCGGCGCGCTGAGAAGGAGCACACAGATGGCCAAGCTCATCCTGACCCACGAGGTCACGGGCCTCGGCGCTCCCGGCGACGTCGTCGACGTCAAGGACGGGTACGCCCGCAACTACCTCGTCCCGCGCGGTCTCGCGACCACGTGGAGCAAGGGTGCGGAGAAGGAGATCACCCAGATCCGCAAGGCCCGCAAGGCCCGCGAGATCGAGACCCTCGAGGAGGCGCGCGCCGTGCGTGACTCCCTCCAGGGCAACCCGGTCACCGTCTCCGCCAAGGCCGGCGAGTCCGGGCGCCTGTTCGGCGCCATCTCGACCGCCGAGATCGCCGACGCCGTGAAGGCGGCCGGCGGCCCGTCGATCGACCGCCGCAAGGTCGAGGTCGCGCAGCCGATCAAGGCCACCGGCGAGTACGAGGTGCAGGTCCGCCTGCACGCCGAGGTCTCCGCGAAGCTGACCGTCAAGGTCGTCGCGGCCTGACCCGCGCCCCCGCAGCACCACGGACGCCCCGCCTCCGGCTCACGCCGGGCGCGGGGCGTCCGTGCGTCTCCGCGCCGAGACAGGGGGTTCGCCGCGACACGCCGCGCCGGCGCGCCCACGGGAACGCCCGATCTCGGCGTGGCGAGGGTGCAGGCGTCAGGCGCCGGTGACCATCCAGGCCCCGCCGCGGGCGCGCAGGCCGGTGGTGACCGCGCGGGCGAGCATGAACACGCCCGCGAACGCCGCCCACAGCCACGCGAGCCCCGCCCACCCCTCCGGTGCCCAGGCCCGCACCGCCAGCGCGACGGGGACGTAGGCCGCGAGCGTCACCAGGCCCGCGGCGGCGAGGAAGCGCCCGTCGCCCGCGCCGATCAGCACGCCGTCGAGCACGAACACCCACCCGGCGAGCGGCATCAGCACCGCGGCCACCACCAGGCTGACGGTGACGGCGTGCCGGACGTCGTGCTCCGTGCTGAACGCCGCCGACAGCCACCAGCCCGACGTCGCGACCAGCACGCCGAGCACCGCGCCGGCGCCGACGCCCCACTGCAGCGTGCGGCGCAGCAGCGAGCGGACCAGCGGCACGTCCCCGGCGCCGAGCGCGTGCCCGACGAGCGCCTGCGCGGCGATGGCCAGCGCGTCCAGCGCGAACGCGACCAGGCCCCAGACGGCGTTGACCACCTGGTGCGAAGCGAGCGCGACCGGGCCCAGCGAGGTCGCCACCCACACCGTCAGCAGGATCGCCGCACGCAGCGAGAGGGTGCGCAGCAGCAGGGGCGTGCCGGTGCGGACCCCGGCGAGGACGCCGCCGGTGGCGGGCGCCAGCGAGGCCCCCGCGGCGCGGGCCCCCCGGGCCACCACGAGGACGAGCACCGCGCCCATGCCGAGCTGCGTCGCGGCGGTGCCGGCGCCCGACCCGGCGATGCCGAGGTGCAGGCCGTGCACGAGGACCACGTTGAGCACGCCGTTCACGACCGCGCCGACCCCGGCGACCACCAGGGGCGTGCGGGTGTCCTGGAGCCCGCGGAGCGCCCCGGTGGCGGCCAGGACGAGCAGCATGCCCGGCAGCCCCGGGGCCGAGGCGCGCAGGTAGGTCACGGCCTGCTCGGCGACGTCGCCGGTCGCCCCGAGCGCCCCGACCGCCCACGGGGCGAGGGCCAGTGCCGCGGCGGCGAGCAGCACGCCGAGACCGCCGCCGAGCCACAGCCCGTCCACGCCGACCTGCAGCGCCCCCGCCCGGTCCCCCGCACCGAGCCGCCGGGCGACGACGGCCGTGGTCGCGTACGCCAGGAACACGCAGAGCCCGACCACCGTGACCAGCAGGGTCGACGCCAGGGACAGGCCCGCGAGCTCGGTCGTCCCCAGGCGTCCGACCACCGCGGAGTCGACGAGGACGAACAGCGGCTCGGCGACCAGCGCACCGAGCGCGGGCACGGCCAGCGCGAGGATCCGGGTGTCGACCGTGGACAACATGCGTCCACGAGGTGAAATGCGGCCCAACTTCTTCCTGTCCACATCGGTTCACGGCGTTTGTGCCGGTGAGAAGCCCCTGGTCGGAGCGCCACCCGGCCTCGTCCACATGTTCATCCACGACCTGTGGACAACCTGCGGCTCACGTCCACAGCCTTCCACAGCGGTGCCCACAGGCCCAGTGCACGTCTCGCTTGTCGGGCGGGGTGCGGCGCGTCTACTGTCGCGACGCGCGAGCCGGCCGCACCCTGGCCCGGTGGGCGTGTCGGGGCCCGGTGCTAGAACTGGTGTTCGACAGCGGACGGACGACCGGAGGCAGCACGTGACCATCGAGGACCTGGACTACGGGGCGCCCGCGGGAGCGGGCCGCGCGTTCGACCGGACCCCCCCGCAGGACCTCGACGCCGAGCAGTCCGTGCTCGGCGGCATGATGATCTCCAAGGACGCCATCGCCGACGTGGTCGAGGAGATCCGCGGCACCGACTTCTACCGGCCGTCGCACGAGGCGATCTACGACGCCATCCTCGACCTCTACGGACGAGGGGAGCCCGCCGACGCCGTCACCGTCGCCGACGAGCTCACCAAGCGCGGCGAGATCGCCCGCATCGGCGGCGTCCCGTACATCCACACCCTCATCTCGATGGTGCCCACCGCCGCGAACGCCGGGTACTACGCCCGCATCGTCCGCGAGCGGGCCGTGCTGCGGCGCCTGGTCGAGGCCGGCACCCGCATCGTCCAGCTCGGCTACGCCACCGACGGCGGCGACGTCGAGGAGATCGTCAACAACGCCCAGGCCGAGGTCTACGCCGTCTCGGACCGGCGCACCACCGAGGACTACCACCGCCTCGGCGAGGTCGTCGCCGGCACCCTGGACGAGATCGAGTCGGCCGGGCACCGCGGCGAGGACATGGTCGGCGTCCCGACCGGGTTCGCGGACCTGGACCGCCTCACCAACGGCCTGCACCCGGGGCAGATGATCGTCATCGCCGCGCGGCCGGCCATCGGCAAGGCGCTCGCCCTCGACACGCCCCTGCCCACCCCCGACGGGTGGACCACCATGGGCGACGTCCGGGTCGGCGACCAGGTGCTCGCGGCCGACGGGACGCCGACCTCGGTGGTGGCGACCACCGAGGTGATGACCGGTCGTCCGTGCTACCGGGTGCGGTTCGACGACGGCAGCGAGATCGTCGCCGACGCCTGGCACGAGTGGTTCACCAGCACGCGCGCCGAACGACGGCGAGGTCGCGCACTCGGGGATGTCCGCACCACCGAGGAGATCGCCCGCACGGTCAGCTGCGACACCGCCGACCACCGCAGCAACCACGCCGTCCCTGTCGCGCGACCGCTGCAGCTGCCCCCGGCCGACCTGCCCCTGCACCCGTACGCGCTCGGGGTCTGGCTCGGCGACGGCCACTCCGACTCGGCTCGGTTCACGTCGGCAGACCCCGAGATCGCGATGCGGATCGAAGGACTGGGCCTGCGGTCCGACATGCGCACCACCGGGCGGCCGGGGGCCGCGCGGTTGTACACGCTCCGCCTGCCGGAGGAGCCGGAGATCGCGCCGAGGACCTGCCTGGTCTGCGGGACCGAGTTCGTGCCGCGCTCCGTCCAGGTGCGCACCTGCGGGCAGTCGTGCGGCGGACGGTCCCGCTTCGTCGCTCCCCCCGCTCCTGCCGCGGCCTGCCCCGACTGCGGTGGGCCCTACGCGGGCGGGCGGCGTTGCAGCGCGTGCCACGCCCACCACGGCACCGTCGCCGCGATCCTCCGCTCGATCGGTGTGCTCGGCGACAAGCACATCCCCACGCCCTACCTCCGTGCCTCCGAGGCGCAGCGACGCGAGCTGCTGGCCGGCCTCCTGGACACGGACGGCACGGTCAACCCGACCGGGAGCCCGCAGCTCACCTTCACGAGCCTCCGGCTCGCCCGGGAGGCGCGGGAGCTGATCCACTCCCTGGGCTACCGCTCCGGCTGGTCGACCCGCACGGTTGCCGGTCGGACTCCCGCGAGCGCGACCGCCTACACGATCACGTTCACCACCGACGACGACGTGTTCGCGCTGGAGCGCAAGCGCCTGCTGCACAAGGACCGTCGGCGCCCCTCGACCGCCCGGCTCCGACAGCGCATGGTGGTCGCCGTCGAGCGCGTCGACTCCGTGCCGGTCCGCTGCGTCCAGATCGATCACCCCGACCACCTGTACCTCGCCGGCCGCTCCTTCGTGCCGACGCACAACTCCACCCTCGCGCTCGACTTCGCGCGCGCCGCCTCGATCAAGCACAACCAGGCGTCCGTCGTGTTCTCGCTCGAGATGAGCCGCTCCGAGATCACCATGCGTCTGCTGTCCGCCGAGGCGCGCGTCCCGCTGCAGAAGATGCGCAACGGATCGATGGGCGACGACGACTGGCAGAAGCTCGCCACCATCCAGGGCAAGCTCACCGAGGCGCCCCTGTACATCGACGACTCGCCCAACATGTCGCTGATGGAGATCCGCGCCAAGTGCCGGCGGCTCAAGCAGAAGCACGACCTCAAGCTCGTGATCATCGACTACCTGCAGCTCATGAGCTCCGGCAAGCGCGTCGAGTCCCGCCAGCAGGAGGTGTCCGAGTTCTCCCGTGCGCTCAAGCTGCTCGCCAAGGAGCTCGAGGTCCCCGTCATCGCGCTGTCCCAGCTGAACCGCGGCCCCGAGCAGCGCACGGACAAGAAGCCCGCGATGAGCGACCTGCGCGAGTCGGGGTCCATCGAGCAGGACGCCGACATGGTGATCCTGCTGCACCGCGAGGACGCGTACGAGCGGGAGTCCCCGCGCGCGGGCGAGGCGGACCTGATCGTCGCCAAGCACCGCAAACGGCCCACCGACGTCATCACGGTGGCGTTCCAGAGGC
>DAMBCY010000297.1:0-1954 GCA_032056255.1 Cellulomonas sp.
CCAGGATCGACCCGTCCTGACCGCCGATCCCCGTGACGAACGCGGCGGGCACCGGTTTCAGCGCCCGCTCGCCGCGCGCTGCTCCGCCAGGTCGTTCTCGACCATCATGCCGACGAGCTGCGCGAACCCGACGGTGGGCTTCCAGCCGAGGACGTCGTGGGCCTTCGCCGGGTCCCCGATCAGCAGGTCGACCTCGGCCGGCCGCATGAAGCGCGGGTCCTGCTTGACGTACGGCGCCCAGTCGGTGATGCCGACGTGCGAGAACGCGGCGTCCAGCAGCTCGCCGATGGAGTGGGTCTCGCCGGTCGCGACGACGAAGTCGTCCGCCTCGTCCTGCTGCAGCATCCGCCACATGGCCTCGACGTAGTCGCCCGCGAAGCCCCAGTCGCGCTTCGCGTCGAGGTTGCCGAGCGTCACGCTGTCCTGCAGCCCGAGCGAGATGCGCGCGACCGCCTGCGACACCTTGCGGGTGACGAACTCCGGGCCGCGACGCGGGGACTCGTGGTTGAACAGGATGCCCGAGGACGCGTGCATCCCGTAGGACTCGCGGTAGTTGATGGTCATGTAGTGGCCGAACACCTTGGCCACGCCGTAGGGCGAGCGGGGCCACAGCAGCGTGGACTCGCGCTGCGGGACCTCCTGCACCTTGCCGAACATCTCGGACGACGACGCCTGGTAGAACCGCACCCTGCCGGCGTCCTCGCCGGCGTGGAGGCGCACGGCCTCGAGGATGTTCAGCACGCCCTTCCCGGTGACGTCGCTGGTCAGCTGCGCGTTCTCCCACGAGTACGCCACGAACGAGATCGCGCCGAGGTTGTAGACCTCGTCCGGCTGCGCGACGTTGAGCGCACGGATCAGGCTCGACATGTCCGTGAGGTCGCCGGTGAGCAGGTGCACACCCGGGACGGTGCGACGCACCAGGTCGAGCTTCGGGTTGTTCTGCCCCCGGATCAGGCCGTAGACCTCGTAGCCCTTGGAGAGCAGGAGCTCGCTCAGGTAGAGACCGTCCTGGCCGGTGATACCGGTGATGAGTGCGCGCGGCATGGTTCCTCGGGTGCGTAGGTCGAGTCAGGGCGGCCCCAGCGTACCGACTCCGGCTGCGGCTGACCGCGCACGCGCGGCACCTCTATGCTTCACCGGGTGCCCGAGAACAGCTTCGTGTCGTACGCCCAGAACCGCGAGGACGTCGTGCTGTGGCGCGCGCTGCGCCACGTCCGGGGCGGCCGGTACGTCGACGTCGGGGCCAACGACCCCCGTCTCGACTCCGTGACCCGCGCCTTCTACGACCGCGGGTGGAGCGGCATCACGGTCGAGCCGGTCCCGGAGCTGGCCGAGGCGCACCGCCGCGAGCGGCCGCGCGACACCCAGGTCGAGGCCGCCGTCACCTCACGGCCCGGCCCCAGCATCACGCTGCACGTCGTCGACGGGACCGGGCTGTCGACCCTGGTCGACGCGATCGGCGCGGGCCACGCGAGCTCGGGCCTCGACGTGCACGAGCTGGAGGTGCGGGCCACGACGCTCGACGCGGTGCTGGACGCGCACGACCCCGGGGGACCCCTGCACCTCCTCGTCGTGGACGTCGAGGGTGCCGAGCGCGAGGTGCTGGAGAGCGTCGACCTGCGACGCCGGCGCCCCTGGGTGCTGGTCGTCGAGGCGACCGCCCCGAGCAGCGGGCGCCCGGGGGCCGCGGGCGGGGAGGCGACGCACGAGGAGTGGGAGCCCCTCCTCACGGGCGCCGGCTACGTCTTCTGCCAGTTCGACGGCCTCTCCCGGTTCTACGTCGCCGAGGAGCACGCGGCCGACCTCGCCGACGCCCTCTCGGTGCCGGCCGGACCGCTCGACTTCTTCACGACCGACGAGCTCGTGAGCCTGCGCGCGCAGGTCGAGGCGTTGTCCGGCACCCGCGACGAGCTCCAGCGCCAGACGCTGCACTGGCGCGCCACCGCCCTCGACC
>DAMBCY010000297.1:1964-5279 GCA_032056255.1 Cellulomonas sp.
ACCGGTGGTCCGAGGCGCTGGAGCAGGCGATCGCCGCCACGACGCCCGCACCACGTCACGACGACGAGGCCGCCCGGGCCGAGATCGCCGCGATGCGCGGCACGCTGTCCTGGCGCGTCACCCGTCCCCTGCGCCTGGCCCGGCGCGTCGCCGCGCGCGCGAAGCGGGCGCTGCGGTGACCGCTCCTGCTCCCGACCGCTCCGCGGCAGCGGTGCTCGCCGCGCTGGAGCAGCGGCTCGGGGCGGCGGTCGCCGCCGCCGGGCTCGAGCTCCCGCCCGACCTGGACGGCGCGGCCGGGCTCCCGCGCGGGTACCGGGCCGCGATGCTGCTGCCCGTCCTGCTGCAGGCGTGCAGCGCGCCCGACCGTGCCGACCTGCGCTGGCTCCTGCTCACGGTCGTGCACGCCGCCTTCCCCACCCCCGCCGACGTCATCGCGCTCGGCCGCCGGCTCGAGCTCGAGAGCCCGGACGAGGTCGCCACCCGGGTGCTCGCCGGCGCCGTCGCGGCCGCCGCGTCCGGACGGCCCGACCTGCAGGTCGACGTCGTCGTCGACGGGGCGGTGGTCGACGTCGACTTCTGCGCCCGGCACGACGCCCACACCGGGATCCAGCGCGTGGTGCGGGAGACCGTGCCGCGCTGGGACCGGGACCACGACGTCCGGCTCGCGGCCTGGGTCGACAGCTACCGCGCGATGCGCACGCTCGCACCGCGCGAGGACGCCCGGGTGCTCCGGTACGGGCAGCAGGTGGACGTCGCCCTCGCGGACGAGCTGGCGTGGCGGCCCCGGCTGATCGTGCCGTGGCGGAGCCTGCTCGTGCTGCCCGACGTCCCCAACACCGCGGCCAGCGAGGCGCTCACCGCGCTCGGGCGGTACTCGGGCAACCGGGTCGCGATGGTCGGCTACGACATGATCCCGATCACGAGCGCGGAGCTGCGTCCGGACGGCGACGCGGTCGCCGCCGCCCAGTACCTCACCGTGGTCAAGCACGCGCACCGCGTCGCCGGGATCAGCGAGTCCGCGACGGCCGAGTTCGCCGGGTTCGTCGGGACGCTCCCCGCCCAGGGCCTGCGCGGGCCCGTCGTGCGGGAGGTGGCGCTCACCGAGGAGGCCCCGCCTCCCGTCGCCGGCGACCCCGCCGCCGGTCCGCCCGCCGCCCGGACGCGGCCCGTCGTCGTGGCTCCGGGCACCCGCGAGCCGCACAAGAACCAGCGCACGCTGCTGCACGCCGCCGAGCGGCTCTGGGCCGAGGGCCTCGACTTCGAGGTGCGGCTGGTGGGAGGACGCGGCTGGTCGGACGCGGTGCTCGCACCGGTGATCGCGCGCCTCCTCGCCGACGGCCGCCCGCTCGTCGACGTCGGGCGCGTCGCCGAGGACCAGCTCTGGCGCGAGCTCCGCGAGGCCGACCTCGTCGCGTTCCTGTCGCTGCACGAGGGCTACGGCCTTCCCGTCGCCGAGGCGCTGGCGTGCGGCACGCCCGTGCTCACCGCGGCGTTCGGCAGCCAGGCCGAGATCGCCCGCGGCGGCGGGTGCGTCACCGTCTACCCGCGGGACGACGACGACGTCACGGCGGCCCTCCGCGTCCTGGTCACCGACCCGCGGGAGCGCGCGCGGCTCGCGGACGAGGCGGGCGCGCGACCGCGCCGCACCTGGGACGAGTACGCCGCCGAGCTGTGGGAGTTCTTCATGTCGACCGAGGACCAGCACTGATGCGCCTGCGCCGTCCGACCGGCACCGGCCGCGACCGGCACGACGCCCGCCGCCGGGAGGTGTGGGCAGAGCGGTGCACCGAGCTCGCCCGCGCGCTGGGCGTCCCCGCGCCGGCCGCGACCCCGGCGTCGACGGCGGAGCTGGCGGCGACGCTGAGCCGGGTCGTCGACGCCGCCGACCGCCGCCAGGTCTGGCTCGCGCTCGCGGTGCTCACCGGCCGCCTGCCCGAGGAGACGTCCGTCGTCGAGGTCGCGCGGGCGGCCGAGTTCCACGGTGCCGCGCCGCTCGCCGAGGCGGTCGAGCGGCTCACGGGCCCCGACGCGCTGGCCTGGCGGGTGCGGGTCGGCGGCGGGGTGCTCGTCGACGTCGCGCACACGGTCTCGACCCCGCTCATGACCGGCATCCAGCGGGTCGCCCGCGAGACGGCGCGCCGGTGGCTGGACCGTCCCGGCGTCACGCCGGTGTCGTGGACCCCGGGGTTCGGCTCCCTGCGCGAGCTCACACCCGCCGAGCTCGAGCTGCTGGTCGGCGGGCGGGCCGCAGCCGGAGAGCTGGCTCCCGGCCCCGACGACCTGCTCACGGTGGTCGTGCCGTGGGACGCCACCTACCTCGTGCCCGAGCTGGGGGCCGAGCCCGGCCGCACCGCGGCGCTGCTGGGCCTCGCCCGTTTCTCGGGCAACCGCACCGGCTCGATCGGCTTCGACCTCGTGCCGATCACGACGGCGGAGACCACCCAGCTCGGGTTCGCGTCGGTGTTCGCTCGCAACCTCGCGGCCGTCCGGTACTTCGACCGCGTCGCCGCGATCTCCGGGGCCGCGGCGACCGAGTACCGCGGCTGGCGGTCGATGCTCGCGGCGGTCGGTCTGGCCGGCCCCCGGATCCGGCCGGTGTCCCTGCCGGTGCACGCCGCCGACCCCACCGCCGCGGACACCGAGAGCGCCCGCACCGGCTTCCTCGTGGGCGACCTGCCGCTGGTGCTGGTGGTCGGCAGCCACGAGCCGCGCAAGAACCACCTCGCCGTCCTGCACGCCGCCGAGCTCCTGTGGCGCGAGGGGCTGCGGTTCTCGCTGTCGTTCGTCGGCGGCAACGCGTGGGGCTCGGACGACTTCCAGGCGCTGCTCGCGGCCCTGGTCCGCGCCGGACGGCCGGTCGACTCCCGACGAGGGCTCTCCGACGGCGAGCTGTGGGCCGCCTACCGGCTCGCCCGCTTCACGGTCTTCCCCTCCCTGAACGAGGGTTTCGGCCTCCCCGTCGCCGAGTCGCTCGCCGTCGGCACGCCGGTCGTGACGTCCGGCTTCGGCAGCATGGCGGAGCTCGCCGCCGACGGGGGTGCGCTCGTCGCCGACCCCCGCGACGACCACTCCCTCGCGGACGCGATGCGCCGGCTGCTCACCGACGACGCCGAGCTCGCGCGGCTGCGCACCGAGGCGGCGGCCCGGCCCCGGCGGGACTGGGACGCGTACGCGGACGAGGCCTGGCGGTGGCTCGCCGAGCGCGACGGCACCGACGAGGACGGCGGGCGGGGCGCGGCCGAGGCCTGACCGCCACCTGCCGCACCCGCCGGCTCAGGCCGGGAAGCGCCCCACGGCCTTCTTCTGGTACTCCAT
>DAMBCY010000298.1:0-5263 GCA_032056255.1 Cellulomonas sp.
GGTGGCCTGCGCCACCGCGTCCTTCATCCCCGCCCAGCCGAGCAGCGCGCACTTGATCCGGGCGGGGTACCGGGCGACGCCGACGAACGCGACGGCGTCCTCCAGCGACTCGTCCAGCGCGTCGCCCTCGAACTTCGCGGGCAGCACGCCCCGGGAGTCCATGAGCTCGCGGAAGTCGTCGGACAGCGCGAGCGCGGCGCCCACCGACCGCCCCGAGACCGCCTGCGACATGACCGACGCGGACGCCTGGGAGATCGAGCAGCCCTGACCGGTCCACGTCAGCTCGCCGATGACCGGTCCGGCCTCCGAGCCGTCGAGCCGCACGCGCAGCGTCACCTCGTCCCCGCAGGTGGGGTTCACGTGGTGCACCTCGACGTCGTACGCGTCCTGCGCCCCGCGGTGGGCGGGGTGCTTGGCGTGGTCGAGGATCAGCTGCTGGTACAGCTGCTCCATGGAGCTCATCGGGCGTCCTCCGAGGTCGTCGCGTCCAGTCCGAAGAACGTCCGGACCCCCGCCAGTGCTTCCCGGAACACCGCGACGTCCTCGTCCGTCGTGTAGACCGCGGCCGAGGCGCGTGCGGTGGCGGCGACGCCGAACCGGCGGTGCAGCGGCTGCGCGCAGTGGTGCCCGACGCGGACGGCCACACCGGCGTCGTCCAGCACCTGGCCGACGTCGTGCGCGTGCACGCCGTCCACGACGAAGGACACCGTGGCGAGCCGGTCCACGTTCTCGGTCGGCCCGACCACCCGGACGCCGGGCACGGACGCCACCGCGTCGAGCAGGAGCTCCGCGAGGTGCTGCTCGTGCGCGGCGACGGCGTCCATGCCGAGCTCGGCGAGGTAGGTCGCGGCGGCGCCCATGCCGATGGCCTGGGAGACCATCTGGGTGCCGGCCTCGAACCGGCGCGGCGGCGGGGCGAACGTGGTCGTCTCCATCGTGACGACCTCGACCATCGAGCCGCCGGTGGTGACGGGCGGCATCGCCTCGAGCAGCTCGCGACGGCCGTAGAGCGCGCCGACGCCGGTGGGCCCGAGCATCTTGTGCCCGGAGAACGCCGCGAAGTCGACGCCCAGCCCCGCCAGGTCGACCGGCAGGTGCGGCACGCTCTGGCACGCGTCGAGCACCGTCAGCGCACCCACCTCGCGGGCGCGGGCGACGAACGGGGCGACCGGGGTGATCGCGCCGGTGACGTTCGAGGCGTGCGTGAACGCCAGCACGCGGGTGCGCTCGGTGACCACGGAGTCGAGCTCCTCGACCCGGATCCGCCCGTCGTCGGACACGCCCAGCCAGCGCAGCACGGCACCGGTGCGGGCCGCGAGCTCCTGCCACGGCACGAGGTTCGCGTGGTGCTCGGCCTCGGTGACGACGATCTCGTCCCCCGGCGCGAGCGCGAACCGGCGCGCGGCGTCGCCCCCGCGCCCGGCGGTCGCGTTCGACAGCGCGTAGGCCACCAGGTTGAGGCCCGCGGTCGCGTTCGACGTCCACACGAGCTCGTCGTCCGCGACGCCGACGAACGACGCGACCTGGGTGCGCGCGGTCTCGAACGCCTCCGTGGCCTCCTCGGCGAGCTGGTGCGCGCCACGGTGCACGGCGGCGTTGCGCTGGACGTAGAAGTCCTGCTCGGCGTCGAGGACGACCTCGGGCTTCTGCGACGTCGCGCCGGAGTCGAGGTACACCAGCGGCTTGCCGTCGCGCACGGTGCGCGCCAGCAGCGGGAAGTCGGCCCGCACCGCGGCCAGCTCGGCGGCACCCAGCGTGCGGCCGTGCCCGTCGTGCGCTGCCCGGTCCAGCGTCTCGGTCATCTCGTCGTCCCTCGTGGTCGTGCCTGTGCCTGCTCCCGCCGCCCTCGCCGGTCCCGGCCGGGGCGACGTCCGCCGCCCCGGCCGGCCGGGTCCTGCCGTCAGGCGCTCGCGCCGGTCAGGAACCGGTCGTAGCCCTCGTTCTCCAGCCGCTCGGCGAGCTCCGGCCCGCCCTCCTCGGCCACGCGCCCGTCGACGAAGACGTGCACGAAGTCCGGGGTGATGTAGCGCAGGATGCGCGTGTAGTGCGTGATGAGCAGGACGCCGACCTCGGTCGACGCCTTCGCCCGGTTCACGCCCTCGGACACGATGCGCAGCGCGTCGACGTCGAGGCCCGAGTCGGTCTCGTCGAGGATCGCGAACCGCGGCTTGAGCAGCTCCATCTGCAGGATCTCGTGCCGCTTCTTCTCACCACCGGAGAAGCCCTCGTTGACGGAGCGCTCGGAGAACGTCTCGTCCATCCGGAGCTTCTCCATCGCACCGGAGACGTCCTTGATCCAGGAGCGCAGCGGGGGGGCCTCGCCGTCGATCGCCGTCTTGGCGGTGCGCAGGAAGTTCGTCACCGACACGCCCGGGACCTCGACCGGGTACTGCATCGCGAGGAACAGGCCGGCGCGGGCGCGCTCGTCGACGGACATCGCGAGGACGTCCTCGCCGTCCAGGGTGACCGTGCCCGAGGTCACCTGGTACTTCGGGTGCCCGGCCAGCGAGTACGCCAGCGTGGACTTGCCGGAGCCGTTCGGGCCCATGATGGCGTGGGTCTCGCCGCTGTTGATGGTCAGGTCGACGCCGCGCAGGATCGGCTTCGGACCCTCCTTGGTCTCGACGCTGACGTGCAGGTCGCGGATCTCCAGGGTGGACATGCAATCTCCTCGAAAAGTCAGGCGACGCCGTCGACGTCGACGAGCACGCGCTCGCCGTCGACGGTCAGGGGGTAGACGGGGACGGGGCGGACGGCCGGGGGGCCCAGCGGGGCGCCGGTGCGCAGGTCGAACCGCGACCCGTGCAGCCAGCACTCCACGGTGCAGCCCTCGACCTCGCCGTCGGACAGCGAGACCGCGCCGTGCGAGCAGATGTCGCTGATGGCGTGCAGCTCGCCGTCCTCGTCGCGGACCACCGCGACCTCGACGACGCCCGACGGCCCCTCGAGCTCGACACGCAGGGTGCCGGCCACGGGGACGTCGGAGGTCAGGCAGGCGAGCTGGGCGGTCATGCGATCGCGTCCGCGGCGGGCTCGGCCGCGTCCACGGCGAACTCGGTCATCGACTGCGCGAGCTCGGCCTCGATGGCGGCGATCAGGCGCTCCTCGACCTCGGGCACGCCGATCTGGTGCACGAGCTCGGCGAAGAAGCCGCGCACCACCAGGCGGCGGGCGTCGGTCTCCGGGATGCCGCGCGAGCGCAGGTAGAACAGCTGCTCGTCGTCGAACCGGCCGGTGGCCGACGCGTGGCCGGCGCCCTCGATCAGGCCGGTCTCGATCTCGAGGTTCGGCACCGAGTCCGCGCGCGCCCCGTCGGTGAGGACCAGGTTGCGGTTGAGCTCGTAGGTGTCGGTCCCCTCGGCCTCCTTGCGGATCAGCACGTCGCCGACCCACACGGTGTGCGCGCCCTCGCCCTGCAGCGCGCCCTTGTAGGTGACGCGGGACTTGCAGCTCGGGACCGCGTGGTCCACGAACAGCCGCTGCTCCTGGTGCTGGCCGGCGTCGGCGAAGTACAGCCCGAGCATCTCGACCGAGGCGCCCTCGCCGACGAACTCGGCATCGGGGGTGAGCCGCACGACGTCGCCGCCGAGGGTCACCGCGATGTGCTTGACCGTCGCGTCCCGGCCGAGCCGCACCCGGTGCGCGGCGTTGTGCACGGAGCCCTCGGCCCAGTCCTGCACCGACACGACGGTGAGGTGCGCACCGTCCTCCGCGACGATCTCGACCGTCTCGGTCAGCAGCGCCGAGCCGACGTGGTCGATGACGACGGTCGCCTCGGAGAGCGGCTCGGCGTGCACCAGCAGGTGGCTGCCGGTCGGCTCGAGCTGTCCTTCGACCCCTTCGACGCGCACCGACGTGACGGTCGACGCCACGGCCTCCTGCGGCACCGTGATGACGGTGGCACGCGGGAACGACGCCCAGGCGACGGCCGCGGCCCGGTCGCCGGGCTCGCCGGCCGCACCGAGCCGGACGTCGTCGCGGTCCACGATCTCGACCTCGACCTCGGGCGCGTTCACGACCGTGGTGAGGACGCCGTGGCCGGTCAGCGTGCCGGTCTCGGGCGCGAACAGCGGCGCCAGGCGGTCGACGGGCGAGAACCGCCACTCCTCCTCGCGCCCGGTCGGCACCGGGAAGTCCGCGACCTCGAACGAGGTGGCGCGGGCCGCGCGGGACGACTCCGGGACGCCGCCGACGCCGTGGGTGTGCGCCCCGTCGGCGGTCGCGCGGGAGTGGTCGGTCGTCAGACCCTTCTCAGTGGTGGTCGACATCAGCCGACGGCCCCTTCCATCTGCAGCTCGATCAGGCGGTTCAGCTCGAGGGCGTACTCCATGGGCAGCTCGCGCGCGATGGGCTCCACGAACCCGCGCACGATCATCGCCATGGCCTCCGTCTCGGTCATGCCGCGGGACATCAGGTAGAACAGCTGGTCCTCGCTCACGCGGGACACCGTCGCCTCGTGGCCCATCGACACGTCGTCCTCGCGGACGTCCACGTACGGGTAGGTGTCCGAGCGGGAGATCTGGTCGACCAGCAGCGCGTCGCAGAGCACGTTGGACGCCGAGTGCGACGCCCCCTCGAGCACCTGCACCAGGCCGCGGTACGACGTCCGGCCGCCGCCGCGGGCCACCGACTTCGACACGATCGAGGACGAGGTGTGCGGCGCGGCGTGCACCATCTTGCAGCCGGCGTCCTGGTGCTGGCCCTCGCCCGCGAAGGCGATGGACAGCGTCTCGCCGCGGGCGTGCTCGCCCAGCAGGTAGATCGCCGGGTACTTCATGGTGACCTTGGAGCCGATGTTGCCGTCCACCCACTCCATCGTCGCGCCCTCGGCCGCGGTCGCCCGCTTCGTCACGAGGTTGTAGACGTTGTTCGACCAGTTCTGGATGGTCGTGTACCGCACGCGGGCGTTCTTCTTCACGACGATCTCGACGACCGCGGAGTGCAGCGAGTCGGACTGGTAGATCGGCGCGGTGCAGCCCTCGACGTAGTGCACGTACGAGCCCTCGTCCGCGATGATCAGCGTCCGCTCGAACTGGCCCATGTTCTCGGTGTTGATCCGGAAGTAGGCCTGCAGCGGGATCTCGACGTGCACACCCGGCGGGACGTAGACGAACGAGCCGCCCGACCACACCGCGGTGTTGAGCGAGGCGAACTTGTTGTCCCCCGGCGGGATGACCGAGCCGAAGTACTGCTCGAACAGCTCGGGGTGCTCGCACAGGCCGGTGTCGGTGTCGACTAAGATGACGCCCTGCGCCGCCAGGGC
>DAMBCY010000299.1:0-5257 GCA_032056255.1 Cellulomonas sp.
ATCGTCGGGGTCGGCGTCCTCACCCCGCGGCTGTCCTCGCTCTGGGTCGGCCTGGTCACCCCGGTCCCGTCGGGGATCGCCCGGCCGCTGGTGGAGTCCCTGGTGCACGAGGTGGTGTGCACCGAGCACGACATCGCCGCGCACGTGCCCGACCCGCCCGACGGCCTGATCGGGTTCGACCGCGCGGTGCAGCTCGCCCTCGCCCGCGTGCGCGACGCCGACGTCACCACGCGGTGGTCCTCCGCGGGCCTGCCCGGCGCGCCGTCCGAGCCGCTGCCGTCCGACCCCGACTGGGCGGGCGGCTCGCTCTACGTCGACGAGCGGCGCACCACGGTCGACGCCTCGCCCGCCGCGCTCTGGCGGGTCGTCGAGGCCGTCGGCGGGGAGCGCGGCTGGTACTCCTGGGCGCTGGCCTGGCGGGTGCGCGGGCTCGCGGACCGCGTCGTGGGCGGTCCCGGCCTCCGGCGCGGTCGCCGGGACCCGCGCCGGCTCGTCGTCGACGACGCTGTGGACTTCTGGCGGGTCGAGGAGGTGCAGCCCGGGCGGCTGCTGCGGCTGCGGGCCGAGATGCGGCTGCCGGGGCTGGCGTGGCTGGAGCTGCGCGTCGAGCCGGACGGGCCGGCCGGTGCCGGCACCGACGACGACGCGGACGTCGGCGCCGACCGGTGGACCCGCCCGCCGACGACCTTCGCGCAGCAGGCCGTGTTCCACCCGCACGGGCTGCTCGGGCAGCTCTACTGGTGGTCGGTGTACCCGTTCCACGGCGTCGTGTTCGGCGGGATGCAGCGCAACATCGCGCGCGCGGCCGAGACCGCGGAGCGGGCGCGCACGGACGGGTGACGGCGGGGTCGGACGTCAGCGGCCGCGACGGCGGAACGCCGGGGGCTCCTCCACGTAGGGCAGCCACGCCGCGCGCTCGTCCTCGCCGATCCGCCGGGGCGATCCCGAGGCGGCGTCCACCAGCACGAGCGTCGTCACGGCCCGGGCGTACGGGGTCACGCGGGCGGTCGCAGGCCCGCCGTCGCCGGGGGCGTCGTGCAGGGCATCACGCAGCGCGTCGTGCACCTCGTAGCAGACGTCGATGCTCGCGCCGCCGAGGTGGCCGATCCACATGTCGACGACCACGGGCGTGCGCCGGTAGCCCAGCGGACGCAGGTACTCGACCTCCTGCCGGGCGACCAGCGTCGCGGTCCGGGCGCCGGGGCCGGCGTCCAGGACGGCGGTCGGCCAGGGCTCGCGCTCCGGCGGGACGTCGCCGGCGAGGCCCGGCACCGGCGCGGGGTGCGCCCAGAAGGCCTCGATCCGCGCCTCCTCCAGCAGCGTCAGCATCTCCACGTTGTTCACGTGGCCGTAGGCGTCCATGTCCGACCAGCGCAGCTGGACCGGGACCCGCAGCCTCATCCGTCCTCCGTCGTCCGGGTCGATCGGGCCACGACCGGCCCCCGAGCATCCTGCACCCGCGAGGTCCCCGCGCGCGTCACCGGCCGGCGGCGCCCGCGGCCCGGCGGGCCCGGTCCCGGCAGGTGGCGAGGTCGGCGAGCACCGCCGCGACCGGCTCGGCGACCCGACGGCGCGCGACGTCCGCCACCGCCGCGTGCAGCCGCCGGCGGGCGAGCCGGACGCGGCGCGCCGCCGACACCCGGGCGAGCAGCGCGGCCAGGACCGCGAGCAGCACGCCGGCGAGCAGCCCGCCCGCCAGCAGCGCCGTGGGCACGGGCAGTGGTCCCCACTCGGGGGTGCGCGGGACCGGCAGCTGCAGGTACGCCAGGAGGGCGAGGACGCCCAGCCACAGCCCGCCGGCCACGGCCGCGCCGAGCAGCGCCCACTGCACCCCACCCAGCGCGCGGGCCCAGGCCGCGGGTCGCTCGGGCAGCAGCGGCGTGCCCGCGACGGCACGGTCCAGGTCGTCCGACAGGTCCGGCGCGCCCAACCGCTCCCGCACCGCGAGCGTCCACGCATCCGGCACCCCCGCGGTCGCCGCGTCGACGTGCCGGCGGACGGCGGACGCCGCCGCGGCGCGGGCGGCGGGTCCCGGCGCGGGCAGGGAGGTGCGGTCGGGCACGTCCTGGTCGGCAGCCGGGCGCCTCGCCAGGTGCAGGCGGCGCAGCGGGTCGGGGCGCAGGCGCTGCACCCAGCGCACCGGGGGCCAGCCCGCGACCGCGGTGCCGCGCCGGAGCGTGGCGCGCCGCACGGCCGTCAGCACCAGGGGGACGCCGGCCGCGTCCGCGAGCGCCGCGACGAGCCCGTCCAGGGCCGGCGCGCGCCGCTCGCCGGGCTCCCCGCACGCGTCGATCACCTGGCGCGCGGCGGCCTCCACGTCCGCGACCAGGCGCCGCGTGGCCGCCTCGCGCCGCGCGACCGCCGCGTCGAGCAGGGTGCGCAGCCCGTCCAGCCCGGCCCCGGTGCGCGCGCTCACGGCCAGCGCCCGGACCCCGGGCAGCCCGTCCTCGGCGGCCAGGCGCCGCAGGTCGCCGAGGACGGCCGCGACCTCCGCGGGGGCGAGCCGGTCGGCCTGGTTCAGCACCAGCACCACGACGTCGGCGTGACGGGTGAGCGCGCGCAGGTAGCGCTCGTGCAGGGCGGCGTCGGCGTACTTCTGCGGGTCGACCACCCACACCAGCAGGTCGGCGCGCTCGATCAGGTGCTCGGCACGCACGCGGTGCTCGAGGACCACGGAGTCGTGGTCGGGCAGGTCGAGCAGCACCAGGCCACCCGTCGCGGGCGCGGGGAGTCCGGCGGCACCCGCGGCACCGGCGGACCCGGGGGCATCGGCGGGGGCGGAGGTCAGGTCGTGCCGGCGCCGGACCCCGAGCCAGTCCAGCAGGGGCGCCGCCCCGTCGCCCCGCACCACGGCCAGCGCCTCGGCCGTGGTGGGGCGCTGCACCCCGGTGCGGGCGAGATCCTGCCCGACGACCGCGTTGAACAGCGAGGACTTGCCCGATCCCGTGGCGCCCGCCAGCGCGACCACGGTGTGCTCCCCGGACAGCGCGGCGCGGTCCCGGGCGCGGGCGACGACCGCGCGGCCCGCTGCCACGGCGGCCGCGGGGAGCCGTCCCTCGCCGGCGTCCAGCGCCTCGGCCAGGGCGGTGACGCGCTCGGCGAGGGTCGGTGCGGCGGTGCGCGGGCTCACCGGGCGTCCCGGCCGAGCAGCCGGCGCCAGAACCCCGGACGCCGCTGCTCCGGCTCCTCCGGGCCGGTCTCCCGGGCACCGGTCCGGGGCGGGCGGGGGCCCGACGCGCGCCGCGTCCCGGCGCCCCGCAGCGCGCCGGAGCGCGGGAGGTCCGCTGCCTCGGCGGCGTCGCCCGTCCCCGCCGTGGGGCGCGCCGCGTGCTCGGCGGCCGCCGAGCGGCGCACCGCCTCCGCGGCCGACCGCAGCCCCTCGCCACCGACGGTCCCGAGCGCGTCGAGCTGCGCGGTGTACCGGTCGGCCTCTCCGGCGAGCACCTGCCGGACCCGCAGGTCGAGCCGCTCGCGCGCCGTGGCGGTGAGCCGGCGGACCGCGTCGTCCCCGAACACCGCCTCCAGCAGCTTCTGCGCCACGACGGCGGTGCCGCCGGCGATGCCGACCTCGACGCCGGTCAGCCCGCCGGTGGACGCGAACGCCAGCACCATGAGGCTGACCCCGAGCGCGTTCACCCCGAACGACAGCGCCCGCGCGGTCCCGCGCCGCTGCGCGCCCTGCTCCCGCACGAGGTCCAGGACGTCGGACTGCCAGGTGCGGATCTGCGTGTCGACCTCGGCGCGCAGCCCGGCTGACGACCGGGACAGGTCCAGGCCCGGCAGCAGCGCGGCACCCGCGGCGTCCCCGCGCCACGCCGCGTGCGCCCGCTCGGCGGCGCCGTCGGCCGCGTCCAGCACCACCGCGGCCAGACCGTGCGCGATCGCCTGCTCGACCGGCGGGACCGCGGCGGGCCGCCCGCGGACGAACCCGACCACGACGTCGCGCACCCGGCCGACCCCGCGCTCGACGGCGCGGACCAGGTCGCCGGTCCCCACGAGCTCCTGCCACCGTGCCAGCACCTCGCCGCGCAGCATCGCCCCGTCCGTGGTCGCGGCCCGGACCTGGGTGAGCGCGTCGGCGAACGCGGCCGTCACCGCGGCACGGAGCCGCGCCTCGGCCGCGACCTGCGCGTCCGCCGCGTCCGCGAGCAGCGCCGCCCGGCGGGCGAGGTCCGCCACGACCCCGTCCCGGGTCGCGAGCGCCACCTGCCGCCGGGCCTCGGCGTCCCCGCCGAGGTCGGACAGCCAGGCCGCGACCTCACCCACCGCCGGCTCGGGCAGCAGCCCGTCCGACCCGAGCCCCTCGGGGACGGCGAACAGCGGCGCGTCCCCGAGCCCGTTCTCCGCCATCATCCGGCGCAGGTCGGCGACGGCGGCCTCGGACCCCGGGTCGACCCGGTCGACGACCAGCGCGACCTGGGCGTGCCGGGCCGCGGCCCCCTGGAGCAGGTCCCACGGGACGGCGTCGGCGTACCGCGCGGCGGTCGTGACGAACAGCCACAGGTCCGCGGCGGCGAGCAGCTGGGCGGCCAGCGCCCGGTTCGCGAGCTCGACGGAGTCCACGTCGGGGGCGTCCAGCAGCGCCAGACCCCGCGGGAGCGCGTCGACAGGCACGAGGCGGACCGCGCCGGGGTGGTCACCCGCTCCCGGCGGGACGGGGCCGGGCGGGACGGGGCCGGGCGGGACGGGGCCGGGCGGGACGGCCGTGGCCCCGGTGACCCGGGCGAGGCCGGGCAGCACGCGGTCCGCCGTGAACCACCGTCCGTCGAGCGGGTGGTGCACCAGCACCGGCGACCGCGTGGTGGGCCGCAGCACGCCCGGGTCCGTGACGCGCGCGCCGAGCAGGGAGTTCACCAGCGTCGACTTGCCCGCGCCCGTCGAGCCGCCGACCACCACGAGCAGCGGCGCCCCGGCCACGCGCAGCCGCGGCAGGAGGTAGTCGTCGAGCTGGTCGAGGGCCGCACGACGGTCGGCGCGCGCCGCGGGCGCGTCGGTGACGTCGAGCGGGAGCGTCAGGTCCCGCAGCCGGGCGTGCAGGCGGTCCAGGGCGTCCGCGAGGCCGGCGTCCGCGGCGGACGTCGACGCGGTCGGGGTGTCCTCCGGCTCGGCCATGCGCCCAGTGTGCCGGGCGCGGCGACGGGATGCCGCGCTGACGTCGGGGGACGCGCCGCGCGGGCGCGAGGCCGGGCGCAGTGCGCGGGCGCGAGGCCGGGCGCAGTGCCTGGCGTGCCGCCGCTGCCGGGACGCCGACGCGCCG
>DAMBCY010000300.1:0-5256 GCA_032056255.1 Cellulomonas sp.
GGGGGGGGGGGGGGGGGGGGGGGGGGGGGGGGGGGGGGGGGGGGGGGGGGGGGGAAGGAGCAGCGCGGGAGAGGGGGCCGTGCGGGTCGGGGCGGTGCGGGGGCCGCCCCGACCCGCACGGGGTCGGCCGGTCAGGACCGGCCGAGGGCCGCGAAGTGCAGCACGTCGTACTCGAGGACGTTCTGCGCCTCCTGCGTGCCGGTGACGTCCGGCGTGGTGAGCAGGGTGGTGTTCAGCGAGCCGATCGAGTACCAGTACCGGGTGGCGTTCACCGCGTCGGCGACGGCGGTGTAGGCGGTGATGTCGGTGCTCGCACGGGCCGCGTCCAGCAGGTCGGTCAGGCCGGGCACCTCGGCGCCGAACAGGTCCAGGCCGCCGGCCGGGGTGTAGATGATGCTCGCCCAGGCGTCCGGGTGGCCGGCGTCGGGGAAGACCGAGAACACCGCGAGGTCGGGGCCGTCGGCGCCCTCGTCGGCGATGCCGTAGATCGTGCCGGCGGAGTACGCGACCGCCTCGGCCGGGATGCCGGCGGTGCTCAGCCGCGAGCCGAGCTCCTCGGCGACGGCCTTGCCGTCCGCGCTGGACCCGGCGTAGGCGATGCGCACCGTGCCGGAGGACGAGGTGCCGAGGGCCGACCACGCGTCGGCGTCGTACGCGATCCCCTGGTCGTCGATCGCACCGTCCACCATGCCCTGCGGGAAGAGCTGGTCGGTGGGGACCTCGAGGCTGCCCATCGCCTCCTCGATGACCGACTCCTTGTCGATGCCGGCGAACAGCGCCTCGCGGGACTCGACGGTCGGCAGCCAGGACGACCCCGGGTTCACGTAGACCATCTGCGTGGTGAAGTTCGCGAAGGTGCTCGTGGTGACGTCCTCGCTGCCCTCGAAGGACTCGAAGGAGGTCTTGTTGAGGTTGCCGAGGATCGCGTCGATCTCCCCGCGCTCGAGCTGGAGCTGCGCCGCGGAGGCGTTCTCCGCCACCTGGAGCTCCACCGACCCCAGCGCCGGGGCGTCGCCCCAGTAGCCGTCGTACGCGGTGAGCTCGTAGCGCTCGCCGGTCTCGACGGCGGTCAGCTCGTAGGGCCCGGTGCCGGCGTCGTGCGTGGTGAGGTAGGTCTGCGCCACGTCGTCGCCCGCCTCCTCGGCCAGCACCGTCGGGCTGATGAGCTTCACGCCGAACGGCGAGGCCAGGTAGTCCAGGAAGGCCGAGTTCGGCGCGGTCAGCGTGATGACGGCGGTGAGGTCGTCCGGGGTCTCGACGCTCGCGACGTCGGCCACCATGTACGCCGGGCCGGAGTCGACCTGGGCGCGCCGCTCGACGGACGCCGCGACGGCCTCGGAGGTCAGCGCGGTGCCGTCGTGGAAGGTCACGCCGTCGCGCAGGGTGAAGGTGTAGGTCAGGCCGTCGTCGGAGACGGTCCAGGACTCGGCGAGCTCCGGGACGATCGTCGGGGTCTCGACGCCGTCCTGGTAGGCGACCAGTCCCTCGTAGGTGTTCTCGATGACGTTGAGGCCGGGGCCGTCGTAGTTGACGTCCGGGTCCGGCGGCGTGGTGTAGCCGGTGAGCATGACGGCGACGAAGGTGTCGTCGCCGCCGCCGGTG
Organism: Cellulomonas sp.; assembly: GCA_032056255.1. Classification (GTDB taxonomy): domain Bacteria; phylum Actinomycetota; class Actinomycetes; order Actinomycetales; family Cellulomonadaceae; genus Cellulomonas. Next base: position 1,603 of record DAMBCY010000300.1, read on the forward strand.
CTCGCGACGGTGCCGCTCTGGCCGCAGGCGGTCAGGGCGAGCAGGCCGGCCAGGGCGGTGGCGCCGGCCGCGGCGGGGCGCGGGGTGCGGCGGGACCGGCGGGTCCGCGGGGAGGTGCTCGGGCTCATGCGTGGGCCTCTCGATCGGGCGGTGCGGGAGGGCGGTGCGGGAGGGTGGGACAGGTGCTGTGACGCGTCGTGCGGGCCGTGCGGCGGCCTGACGGGGCGGGGTCGCGGTGGCGGCCTGGACGTCCGCGCCGGGGGTCTCGGGCGGGAGTCCCGCTCCGGCGCAGGTCAGGGGGTGCGGGCGGGGGACCCGCGGTCCGGTGGCCCGTCGGGGACGCCCACCGGAATTTCTGTCAGCGACCGGAAAACTAGCCCGCGAGCGTTGCCGCCGGGTTGCGCCGTGTTGCGGGCACGTAAAATCTATCGGTGACAGGTAATGCGCTAGCCTGGGGTCCCCCGACCCCAGGAGCCCGCTGTGCCCGACCTGCTGCTGCGCGACGCCCGCCTGATCGACGGCACCGGTGCCCCGGCGCGTGACCACGTGGACGTGCTGGTCGCCGACGGCCTGGTCGCGGCGGTCGCCCCCGCCGGCAGCCTCACGGGCCTGGCGGACGCCCCCGACCCCGCGCGGCTCACCGTCGTCGCGGCGGCCGGGCTCACCGTGCTGCCCGGGCTGATCGACTGCCACGTGCACGTGAGCACCACCCCCGGTGCCGACACCCTCGGCACCGTGCTCGCCCCGGAGTCGCTGCTCACCCTGCGGGCCGTGCCGCACCTGGCCGCCACCCTCGCCGCGGGGGTCACCACCGTGCGCGACCTGGCAGGCGCCGACTCCGGCTTCCGGGACGCCGTCGAGCTGGGGGTGGTGCCCGGCCCCCGGCTGCGGATCGCGCTGCGCATCCTGTCCGTCACCGGCGGGCACGGCGACTGGCGGACCATCGAGGGCGTCCCCCTGGACACCGGTCCGGGCGCGGGCGCCGTCGCCGACTCCCCGGCCGAGTTCGTCCGGGCCGTGCGCGAGGTGGTCCGCCAGGGCGCCGACTGGGTCAAGGTCGCCGCCACCGGCGGGATGGGCAGCCCGCGCAGCAACCCCGAGTCCGGCGGGCTGTCCGAGCCCGAGCTCGTCGCCGTCGTCACCGAGGCGGAGCGGCACGGCGGCATCGGCGTGGCCGCGCACGCCCAGGGCACCGCCGGCATCGCCGCGGCCGTCCGCGCCGGCGTGCGCAGCATCGAGCACGGCTACCTGGTCGACGACGCCACCATCGCGCTGATGGGGGAGCGCGGCACGTTCCTCGTGCCGACGCTCGCCGCTCTCACCCGACCGGTCGCCGCCGGTACCGCGCCCTGGGTCGCCGAACGCCGCCGCCGCAACCAGCAGGCCGCCCGCGAACGGCTGCACGCCGCGCTCACCGCCGGGGTGCCCGTCGCGCTGGGCACCGACGCCGGCATCGCCTCGCACGGCGGCAACCTCGCCGAGCTCGCCCTGCTCGTCGAGCACGGCCTCAGCCCGATGGCCGCCCTGGTCGCGGGCACGTCCGGCGCGGCGCGGCTGCTCGGCCTGGACGACGAGACCGGTACGGTGCACCCGGGGCGGCGCGCGGACCTGGTGGCCGTGGACGTCGACCCGCTCACCCGCATCGACGCCCTCGCCGACCCGCGGCACGTCCCGCTGGTGGTGCAGGACGGCCGCGTCGTGAAGGACACCCGGGCGACGGCGCCGGACGCGTGGACGGAGGACGGGCGTGGCTGACCAGGCCGGGACGCCGCCCCGCGGTCGCGGACGCCCCCGCTCGGCACCCCGCAAGGCGTCCGCGCTCAGCACCCGCGAGGAGATCCTCGCCGCCGCCGCCACCCTGTTCGGCACCCAGGGCTACACCGAGACCAGCACCCGGCAGATCGCCGACGCCGTCGGCATCAAGCAGGCGTCGCTGTACTACCACTTCGCCGACAAGAGCCAGATCCTGCGCTCGCTGCTCAAGGGCACCGTCGCCCCGTCGGTGCAGCTCGCCGGCTGGATGCACGAGCACGCCGCCGGCCTCGACCCCGCCGTGCGGCTCGCCGCGCTCGCCCGGTACGACCTCGACGGCCTGCTGCGCGACCGGTGGAACCTGCACGTCGTCTACCGGCTGCTCGACATCGCCGAGACCGAGTTCGTCGAGACCCGGGAGAGCCAGGTCGCCCTGCGGGGGCACTACCGCGACCTGTCCGCGGCGGTGCTCCGGAGCCGGGGCGTCGACCCGGAGACGCTGCCGCCCGCCGACCTGGAGCTCGCGTTCGGGCTGGTCGAGGGGATCATCGGGCAGCGGCAGTGGGGTGACGACGGCACCCGGGGGGTGTACGCCGACGCCGTCGTCCGCGGGTGCCTGCGGCTCGCGCACGTCCCCGAGCAGGACGTCGCGGGCGCGGTCGCGGAGGCGGGGTCGCTGCTCGCCCGCTTCCGCGCCGAGGCCGGACCGGCCTGACCGGGACCGCGCGCCGGCGCGTGGACGACCGCGCCCCCGCCGCGACGGGGCGACGGGGGCGGCGGGGCGCAGGGGCGTCAGACGCCCGCGGCGGCCTTGAGGTCCGGGACGAAGTCCGGGTTCTGGTCGAGCCAGGTGGCGACGGACGCGGCCGGGTCGGACCCGCCGTCCTCGTTGAACATGATGTTCTCCAGCGAGAACAGCTGCTCGTCGGTCAGGGTGAACGCCTCGATGAGCTTGGTCAGCGTGGGGTAGTCCTCGCCGAAGCCGGCGCGGCCGACGGTGTGGATCTCCTCGGCCTCGCCCATCGCGCCCTCCGGGTCCTCGAGGTCGCGGATCGGGTAGGCGTCGTAGGCCCAGTGCGGGCGCCAGAGGGTGACGGCGATGTCCTCGCCCGCCGCGGTCGCGCCCTTGAGCTCGGCGAGCATCGCGGGGGTGGAGGAGACGACGAGCTCCACGTCCTCCAGCCCGTAGGCCGGGACGGCTTCGTCCTGGGTGATCCGGGTCAGCCCGGCGCCCGACTCGATGCCGACGATCCGGTTCCCGAACGCGTCGGCGTTCTCGGCGAGCTCGTCGAGCGACGTGATCGGGGCGTCCTCGTTCACGGCGATGGTCAGCTTCGCGTCGTCGTACCAGACGCCGAGCTGCTCCAGGTCGTCGCCGTACTGCTCGAGGTAGTCGGCGTGCGTGATGGGCAGCCACATGTCGAAGTTCACGTCGAAGTCGCCGCCGGCCAGGCCGGTGTAGACGACGCCGGCGTCGGCCTCCTGGGACTCGACCGTGTAGCCGTCGTCCGCGAGCACCGCCGCGAACAGCGCCGACACCGCGATGCCCTCGTCCCAGCCGGAGTGCACGCCGATGGACACGGTGGGCAGGTCGCCGTTGTCGAGGCGCTCGGCGTCGTCGGCCGTGCCGGAGCCGGTGTCGGAGGCGCAGGCCGTCAGGGCCAGGCCGAGGGTCAGGGCCGAGGCGACCAGCGCGGAGCGGCGGGTGCGGGTGTGCATGGTGTCCTTCCGTGGGCGTGCGGCATCGCGCCGCCGCCCGGGGTGGGGGTGGGTGGGGTGGTGCGGGGAACGCCGGGAGGTCAGGTCCGGGTGGCGGCGGCGACGGCCTGCGCGGTCGTCGACCGGGTGCCGAGCGCCGAGGTCACGCGGTCGAGGAACATCGCGAGGACCACCACGGCCAGA
>DAMBCY010000301.1:0-5255 GCA_032056255.1 Cellulomonas sp.
ACCGTCTGGTCCGAGCACCTGCGGGCGGAGGGCGCGCAGGTGCTCGCGACCTACGCGGACGCCGGGCTCGCCGGTCGCCCCGCGGTGCTCCGGCGCGTGCTGCCGGGGGGCGGGCAGGCCTGGTACGTGAGCACCGTGCCGCCGGCGGAGGTCCTGGCCGCCCTCGTGGCGGACTGCGCGAGCGCCGCCGGCCTCGTGGGTCCGCCGGACTGCCCCCCGGACGTCGAGGTGGCACGTCGTGGCGACGTGTTGTTCCTCCTGAACCCCGGGCCGCACCACCGTGCCGTCCCGCTGCCGCGCCCGGCGCTCGACCTGCTCGGCGGCTCCGTCGTCGACGCGGTGGTCGAGCTGGCGCCCGAGTCCGCCGCCGCCCTCGTCCTGGAGCCTGCATGAAGTTCACCGACGGCTACTGGCAGAACCTGCCCGGGGTCGACATCCTGCGGCCGCGCGCGGTCGACGAGGTCGTCCTGGGCGAGCGCGGCCTGACCGCCTACGCCGGCGTCCGCCGCCTCGAGACCCGCGGCGACACGCTGAACCACCCGCTCGTGACGATCACCCTGGACTCGCCGGCGGAGGGCGTGCTCGGCGTGACGATCGAGCACCACCAGGGCGCGGTCCTGCCGGGTCCGGCGTTCGCGCTGGCCGACGCGCGTCCGCACGTGGTCGTCGCCGGTCCCACCCCGGAGGACCCGCGCGCGAGCCTGACCACGGGCAACCTCACCGCGCGGGTCGCGACGTCGGGGGAGTGGGCGCTGGACGTCGAGGTCGACGGCCGGGTCGTCACGGGGTCGACCTCGCGCGGCGTCGGCATCGTGACCGGGGCCGACGGCCGGCACTTCGTGCGCGAGCAGCTGGGCCTCGGGGTCGGGGACCACGTCTACGGCCTGGGCGAGCGGTTCACCGCGTTCGTGAAGAACGGGCAGTCGGTCGACGTGTGGAACGCCGACGGCGGCACCTCCTCGGAGCAGGCGTACAAGAGCGTGCCGTTCTACCTGACCGACGCGGGCTACGGCGTGTTCGTGGACCACCCGGGCCTGGTGTCCTACGAGATCGGCTCGGAGGTGGTCTCCCGCGCGCAGTTCAGCGTCGAGGGCCAGCGGCTGCGGTACTACGTCATCGCCGGCCCGTCCCCGAAGGACGTGCTGCGGCGCTACACCGCGCTCACCGGCCGGCCGGCCCGCGTCCCGGACTGGTCCTACGGGCTGTGGCTGTCGACGTCCTTCACCACGGACTACGACGAGAAGACCGTCATGTCGTTCATCGACGGGATGGCCGAGCGCGGCCTGCCGCTGTCGGTGTTCCACTTCGACTGCTTCTGGATGCGCGAGTTCCACTGGTGCGACTTCGTCTGGGACCCGGCGACGTTCCCGGACCCGAAGGGCATGCTCGCGCGGCTGCACGACCGCGACCTGAAGGTGTGCGTGTGGATCAACCCGTACATCGCGCAGCGCTCGCACCTGTTCGCCGAGGGCCGCGAGCTCGGGTACCTCGTCACGCGCGCCGACGGCTCGGTGTGGCAGTGGGACCTGTGGCAGTCCGGCATGGCGCTGGTCGACTTCACCAACCCGGCCGCGACCGCCTGGTACCAGGGCAAGCTGCGCGAGCTGATGGACATGGGGGTGGACTGCTTCAAGACCGACTTCGGCGAGCGGATCCCCACCGACGTCGTCTGGCACGACGGCTCCGACCCGGAGCGGATGCACAACTACTACACGCACCTGTACAACCAGGCGGTGTTCGACCTCCTGGTCGAGGAGCGCGGCGAGGGCGAGGCCGTGCTGTTCGCCCGGTCCGCCACCGCCGGCGGCCAGCAGTTCCCCGTGCACTGGGGCGGCGACTGCGAGTCGACGTTCGTCTCGATGGCCGAGTCGCTGCGCGGGGGTCTGTCGCTCGCCTCGTCGGGCTTCGGGTTCTGGTCGCACGACATCGGCGGGTTCGAGGGCACGCCGGACCCCGCGGTGTTCAAGCGCTGGCTGGCGTTCGGCCTGCTGTCCTCGCACTCGCGCCTGCACGGCTCCGGCTCGTACCGCGTGCCGTGGGCGTTCGACGAGGAGGCCGTGAAGGTCACGCAGGTGTTCACCGAGCTCAAGCTGTCCCTGATGCCGTACCTGTCGGCGGTCGGGCGCGAGGCGCACACCGACGGGCTGCCCGCCATGCGGCCCATGGTGCTGGAGTTCCCGGACGACCCCGGCGCGGCGACGGTCGACAGCCAGTACCTGCTCGGTCCGTCGGTGCTGGTCGCACCGGTGTTCTCGGCCGAGGGCGACGTCGACGTGTACGTGCCCGGGGGCCGGTGGACGTCCCTGCTGGACGGCGAGGTGCTCGAGGGTCCGCGCTGGCACCGGCAGCGGCACGGGTTCGGCACGCTGCCCGTGCTCGTCCGGCCGGGGACGGTGCTCCCGGTCGGCGCACGCACGGACCGCCCGGACTACGACCACGCGGAGGGCGTCACCCTGCGGGTGTTCGAGCCGGCGGACGGGCACGACTCCGAGGTGCGGATCGCCCGTCCCGGCGGCGGCGAGGCGGTGTTCCGCGTGACCCGCACGGGCACGGAGATCCGGGCCGAGGCGACCGGTGACGTCCCGGCGACCTGGACGATCGCGCTCGGCCTGGGCCGCCCGCTCGCGGCCGTGGGCGCGTCCGCGACCCTGACCCTCCCCGCCTGACCCGCGGGCCCGCGCCCCGACCCGCCCCGACCACCCTCGCGCGTCGAGATCGCGGTCTTCGGCTGCGCCGCGCCGCCGGCCGCAGCCCGAGACTGCGATCTCGACGCGGCCCGACCGGCCCGCGGGGTTGCGGGAGCGCTTCCACGGTCGTGTATCGTATCGATTCGACAGGGACGTCCACCCCCGGGCGGCCCCCTCACCGAGCATCCCGAGGGAACCCCCATGACCACCTCTCGTCCGTCCGGACGTCAGTTCGCCCCCGACTTCCTGTGGGGCTCGGCCACCGCCTCGTACCAGATCGAGGGGGCCGTCACCGAGGGCGGTCGCGGCCCGTCGATCTGGGACACGTTCTCCGCCCGCCCGGGCGCCGTGCTGAACGGCGACACCGGCGCCGTGGCCGCGGACCACTACCACCGGGTCGCCGAGGACGTCGCTCTGATGCAGCGGCTCGGCCTCCAGGCCTACCGGCTGTCGATCGCCTGGCCGCGGGTGCAGCCCGACGGCTCGGGCGCCTGGAACGACGAGGGCATCGCGTTCTACGTCGACCTCGTCGACCGCCTCGTGGCCGCGGGCATCGCGCCCGTCGTGACGCTCTACCACTGGGACCTGCCGCAGCCCCTCGAGGACGCCGGCGGCTGGGGCAACCGGGAGACGGCGTACCGGTTCGCTGACTACGCCCGCAAGATGGCCGAGGTGCTGGGCGACGAGGTCACCGTCTGGACCACCCTGAACGAGCCGTGGTGTTCCGCCTACCTGGGGTACGCGTCCGGCGTGCACGCGCCGGGCCGCACCGAGCCCGCCGTCGCGCTGGCCGCCGTGCACCACCTCAACCTGGCGCACGGCCTCGCCGCGAGCGCGGTCCGTGAGGTGCTCGGCGATGCCGCGCAGGTCTCCATCACGCTGAACCTGCACGTCACCCGGGCCGCCTCGGACGCGCCCGAGGACGTCGCCGCGAAGCATGAGGTCGACACGGTCGCCAACGAGGTGTTCCTGCAGCCGCTGCTCGAGGGCCGGTACCCGGAGGAGGTGCGCGCCCAGACCGCGCACCTGACCGACTGGTCCTTCGTGCAGGAGGGCGACCTCGAGCTGATCCGGGTGCCCCTCGACCTGCTCGGCGTGAACTACTACTCCACCGGCAAGGTGCGGCGCGGCACCCCGCCGACCGGCGACGGCACCCCGGGGCCCGACGGGCACCGGTCCTCCGAGGTCAGCCCGTGGGTGGGCTGCGACGACGTCGAGTGGCTGCCGCTGCCCGGCCCGCACACCGCGATGGGCTGGAACATCGAGCCCGAGGGGCTCACCGAGCTGCTGCTCGGCCTGCACCGCCGCTACCCGGGCCTGCCGATGGCCGTCACCGAGAACGGCGCGGCGTTCGCCGACGAGGTGTCCGAGGACGGCCGGGTGCACGACCTGCCGCGCGTCGAGTACCTGCACGACCACATCGACGCCGTGGGTGCCGCGATGGACGCCGGCGCGGACGTCCGGGGCTACTTCGTGTGGTCGCTGATGGACAACTTCGAGTGGGCCTACGGCTACGACCGGCGGTTCGGGATCATCCGCGTCGACTACCCCACGGGGGAGCGCACGCTGAAGGACTCGGCCCTCTGGTACCGGGACCTGGTCGCGACCCGCACGGTCGCACCGGCGGAGACGGCCGCGACGCTGTCCTGAGCGCGCGCCGTCCGGGGCCGGTCACCGCACGCCGGTGGCCGGCCCTCGGCGCGTCCGCCGATACTGGACCCGTGCCCTCCACCCGCCGCTCCGGCAAGCGCCCGTACTCCGCGGAGCACGTCCCGCTCGACGTCGAGCGCGTCCGCGGCGGGCGCAGCTCCGAGGACGGCCCCGACGGCAGCTGGACCGTGCAGCGCGTCGGCGGGTCGGACCGCACCTTCCGGTGCCCCGGCTGCGACCAGGAGATCACCCCCGGGACGCCGCACGTCGTCGCGTGGGCGGCCGACGGGCTGTTCGGCGCCGACGCCGCGCTCGCCGACCGGCGGCACTGGCACTCCGCCTGCTGGTCGGCCCGGGGACGGCGCGGCCCGACCCGGCGCTGAGCCGGACGCGGCCCACGCACCCCGCGCCCGGCGCACGTCCCGGACTACGCTCGACGGCGATGACCACCGACACCAGCCCCACCACGATCCGCTCGCTGACCGTCCTGCCCGCGCACCGCGAGGACGTCGAGCTGCACACCGCCGACGGGCTCACCCTCGTCGGCGAGCTGGCCCTGCCGGTGCACCCCGACGGCAGCCCGAAGACCCCCGCCGCGACGCTGGTCACGCTGCACCCGCTGCCCACGCACGGCGGGTACATGGACTCGCACGTGCTGCGCAAGGCCTCCTGGCGGCTGCCCGCGCTCGCCGACCTCGCCGTCCTCCGGTTCAACACCCGCGGCACCTCCAGCCCGCGCGGCACCAGCGAGGGCGCGTTCGACGAGGGCCGGGCCGAGAGGTTCGACGTGCACGCCGCCATCGAGCTCGCCGAGTTCCGCGACCTGCCGCACCCCTGGCTGGTCGGGTGGTCGTTCGGCACCGAGCTCACCCTCATGCACGGCCTCGATCCCGTCGTCGAGGGGGCCGTCCTGCTCTC
>DAMBCY010000302.1:0-5238 GCA_032056255.1 Cellulomonas sp.
GGCGGCGCGATCGCCGGGGACGTGCAGAGCTACCTGCCGTTCTTCATCCCCGGGATCCTGGTGCAGACCGTCATCACGACCTCGGTCGTCACCGGCGTGCAGCTCCGTGAGGACATGGACAAGGGGGTGTTCGACCGGTTCCGGTCGCTGCCCATCGCGCGGATCGCGCCGCTCGCGGGGGCCCTGCTCGCCGACACGGTGCGCTACCTCATCGCCACCACGCTGACGATGGTCATGGGCCTCATCATGGGCTGGCGCCCGGACGGCGGGTTCGCCGGGGTCGTCGCCGCGGGGCTGCTCGTGATCGTCTGCTCCTGGGCGATCTCCTGGATCTTCGCGTTCTTCGGCGTGATCGCCCGGTCCGCGTCCTCCGTGCAGGGCATCTCGATGATCGTGCTGTTCCCGCTGACCTTCGCGTCCAACGCGTTCGTCCCCGCGGACACGCTGCCCGGCTGGCTGAGGTCGTTCGTCGACGTCAACCCGGTGTCGCACCTCGTCACCGCCGCCCGGGACCTGACGACGGGCACCGGCCTCACCGCGGACGCGGGCTGGGCGCTGCTCGGCGCGGCGGCCGTGGTCGCGGTCTTCGCCCCGCTGACCGTGCGGGCGTACATGCGCAAGGCCTGACGGGCACCCGGGGGCGCGGGCGGGTGGGTGCGGCGATCAGGCCGCGCCCACCCCCACGTCGTGCAGGAGGGAGAGCGCCCGGACGGTGTCCGCCCCGGCGGCCAGCCCCGCCGCCCGCGCCCGCGCGCGGTCGACCGCGTCCTGGCCGTACCGGGCCGCCGCGCGGGCCAGGTGCGGCGCGATCACGCCGCAGGGGAAGTCCTGCCGGGCGCCGATCCGCTCCGCCAGCACCAGCAGCTCCAGACCGTCCGGCTCCTGCGGCGCGGTCGCGACCCGCCACGACCCGACGCCGACCAGGAGGGTGCCGAGCACCGGGCGGTCCGTGAAGCCCGAGCGGCCGGTGAGGAAGTCCGTGGGGATGCGCCGCACCGCCTCGGCCAGCGCCGGTTCGTCGGCCCGGTCCTCCAGGGCGTGCGCGGCGAGGCTCATCCCCGTCGCCACCAGCAGCCAGGGGCCGGCGTCGCGCGGGTCGCCGACCCGGGCCAGGAGCGAGCGGTGCCGGGCCAGGCCGCGCTCGACCTCGCCCCGGCCCCGCTCGGCCTCCGCGATGCCGAGCCCGGACATGACCTCCGCGTCCCGCACGTCGGTCATCGCGCGCGCGACGCGGCCGAACACCCGCTCGGCCTCGTCCCACTCGCCGAGGGTCAGCAGCGCGACGCCGTAGACCTGCTCCAGGTTCTCCTCGAACGCCCGCAGCAGCAGGTCCCGGTGCGTGAGCCGCGCCGTGTCGAGCCAGTCCATCGCCTCGCGCGGGCGCAGGCTCTGGCTGTACGCGCCCGCCAGCGACACCGCGGCCATCACCGCCGTCCAGGGGTCGTCCGTGTCGACGGCGAGGTGGTAGGCGTCGCGGGCGTACCCGATCGACGCCGCGAGGTCGCCCTCGTTCTCCGCGACCGACCACGACGCGAGCAGGGCCAGCCGGCGCGAGGCCAGGTCGGTGGACGCCCGCCCCTCGGCGAGGAGCCGGGCCAGGACCGTCCCGTCGGCGAACCCGTCGACCGCCGCGGCGAGCATCCGCGGCACGGGACGCAGCTCGGCCGACGCCACCGCCCGGCGCAACCGGAGGCGGGCGCGGGCGCCGTTGCGCAGGTCCCCGAACAGGAGCTCGGTCGCCGCCAGCAGGGCCAGGGACACGACCGCCGGCTCGACGTCGCCGACCGGGACCCACCGGGCGGACACCTCGAGGACGCCGGCCTGCACGTCCTCCATCTCCGCGTGCGCGCCCATCATCATCCAGCGCAGGGCCACCACCGCGAACACCGTCAGGACGACGTCGGGGTCGCCGTGGCCCGTCGCGAGCTCGCCCCGCAGCACCGCGACGAGGTTGTCGTGCTCCGCCTCCCCCACCAGGTCCAGCAGGATCCGCTCGGGGCTGCCCGCGTCCCGGACGACCCGGCCCGCGACGTCCCGCGCCCAGCCGGTCACCGCGGCCCGCACCAGGTCCTCCTCGCCGGCGGCCAGGACCTCGCGCTGACCGAACTCGCGGACGGTCTCCAGCATCCGGTAGCGCATCTCGCCGGTCCGGTCGTCCTCCTCGACCCGGAGCAGCGACTGCGCGACCAGCGCGTCCAGGTCGTCCAGCACCTCGACCTCGGTGGTGCCGCCCGCCCCCACCGCGAGCGCCGCCGGCAGCCCGAAGCCGTCGGGGAACGTCGCCACCCGCCGGCACAGCGCCCGCTGGCGCTCGGTGAGCAGGTCCCACGACCACTCGATGACGGCGTGCAGCGTCCGGTGCCGTTCCGGGGTGCCCGCGGCCCCTACGGTGCCGGACACCAGCAGCGCGAACCGGTCGGAGAGCCGGCGCTCGACCTCGACCACGGTGAGCGACCGGGTGCGGGCCGCGGCGAGCTCGATCGCCAGAGGCAGCCCGTCCAGCCGGCGGCACAGCCGTTCCACCACGTCCGGCGGGAGCTGGACCCCGGGACGCACCGCGGTGGCCCGCTCGGTGAACAGCCGCACGGCGGCACCCGGCGCCCCGTCGGGGGTCCGCGCGGGCAGCGGGTCCAGCGGGTGGACGCGCTCGCCCTGCACTCCGAGCGGTGCCCGGCTGGTCGTCAGCACCTGGACGGACGGCAGGGCGCCGACGACCTCCGCCACCCAGGCGCCCACGCCGTCGAGCACGTGCTCGCAGTTGTCGAGCACCAGCAGGGTGGGCTGCTCGCCCAACCGGTCCAGCACCCGTTCCGGCAGGCTGCGCAGCCGGGCGTCCGCGACGCCGCGGCGGGCGGCGGGCTCGGGGATCTGCAGCGCCACCGCCAGCGCGGGCAGCACGTCGGGGTCGTCGCGCACCGGGGCCAGCTCGGCCACGTAGACCGCGGGGTACCGGCCGGCGGCGCGGCGCGCGACCTCCTGGACCAGCCGGGTCTTGCCGAGGCCACCGGTACCGAGGACGGTGACGACCGGCGCGGTGCCGAGCAGCGCCTCGACCGCCGCCACGTCCGCCGACCGGCCGACGAGGGCGTTCGGGGCGACGCGCAGGCCGTGGACGCGCGCGCCCGGGGCCGGTCGCGCGACGGACGCGTCCCTCGTCGCGCGGCGCGGCGCGGCGGTGGGGACCGGCGCCGTCGGCGGGGCTCCGTGCGCCGGGAGCGCGGTGCCGGCGAGCAGCTCCACGTGGAACGCCGCGACCTCGGCGGAGGGGTCGGCGCCGAGGGAGTCCCGCAGCTGCTCCCGGTACCCCGCGAACGCGGCGACGGCCTCGGTCGTGCGGCCCGCGGCGTGCAGGGCGCGCATCCGGAGCAGGTGCGCGCCGTCGTCCAGCGGCGCCAGGGCGAGCAGGGCCTCGGCGGCGGCCAGCGCGTCGACGGCGTCGTCCGGTGCGCCGACGTCGCCCCGGCCGGGTGCGCCCCCGGTCGGCGCGAGCAGCGCGGTCGCGAGCAGCCGGAGCAGGTCGCGGCGCACCGCCTCCGCCCGCCCGTGCAGCACCTCCAGCAGCTCGGTCGCCGTCGCCCCCGTGCCGGGCTCCCCCGACCACAGCCCGAGCGCGCCGCGCGCCAGGGCCGCGGCGCCGGTCGCGTCGCCCGAGGTCAGCGCGGCACGGGCCTCGCTCGCCGTGCCGGCCGCCCGGAGCAGGTCCACCTGACCGGGCTCGACACCCAGCGCGTACCCCGACGCGGTCGAGACCACCAGCCGCGGGTCGTGGCCGGCGCGCAGCCGCGACACCAGCGTCTGCAGGGCGGCCCTGCCCGACGCGGGAGCGCCGTCGGGCCACGTCTCGTCCACCGCCCGTGCCGCGCTGAGCCCCCGCGGCTCGAGCGTCAGCGCGAGCAGCAGGTTCGCGCCGAGCCCGGTGACGGGCAGCAGCCCGGACGCCCGGCCCGCCGCGCGGATCTGCCCGAGGACGGCCAGCCGCAGCGGCTCGGACGCGGGAGCAGGCACCGCGGCAGTCTAGGGCGTGTCCCCGCGTCGCTCCTCGGCACGCGCGCGACCGGTCCCGGCCGTCAGGCGGTGGCGCAGCCGACGCACGAGCGCGCGGTCGGCAGCGCGCGCAGCCGCTCGGCGGGCACCGGCTGCCCGCACCGCGTGCAGACGCCGTACGTCCCGCGGGCCAGCCGGTCCAGGGCGGCGTCCACCTCGGCGATCCGCTCCCGCATGTCGTGGGTGAGCGCGTCGAGCAACCGGCGCTCGTAGGCGATGGTCGACCCCTCGGGGTCGTGCTCGTCGTCGGTCACGGACTCCCGCGCCGCCGCGACCACGGCGTCCCGCTCGGCCCCCGTCCCCGCGAGGCGCGCGACGGCCTCGCGCCGGCGCTCCCGGAGCACCGCGGCGACCTCGTCGACGTCGAAGACCTCCGCCACCGGGCCAGTATCCGCCCGCGGGACGCCGCGCGCCCAGGGGTCGTGCGACGTCGGGCCGGTGCGCGCGGCGCCGTCCTGCCCGTACCCCGCACGTCCCGTCGCGTCACCGGGCGGACACACCGGCCGTCTAGCCTGCGGACATGCCCGTGATCGCCCCGCACGTCCGCACCGTCCCGGCGTCCGGCATCCGGCGCGTCCTGGAGCTCGCGTGGACGGTGCCGGACGCCGTGGTGCTGTGCGTCGGGGAGCCCGACCTGCCGACCGCCCCGCACGTGCTGGCCGCCGCGCAGGACGCGCTCGCCCGCGACGACACCCGGTACACGCCGAACGGCGGCATCGCCCCGCTGCGCGACGCGCTCGCCGCGTGGCTCGACCCGGAGCACGCCCTGCCGGTGCGACGCGACAACGTCTGGGTCACGGCCGGCGGGGCCCAGGCGCTGCACCTCGGGCTCAGCCTCACGGCCGGAGCGGGCGACGGCGTCCTCGTCCCCGACCCGGGGTACCCGCCGTTCACCATGGCGACGCGGCTGCTGCAGGCCGAGGCGCAGCCGTACGTCCTGCGGGCGGCGGACGGCTTCCTGCCCGACCCCGCCGCGGTCGAGGCCGCGGTCACCGACCGGACCCGGGTGCTGCTGCTCAACTCCCCGTCGAACCCGCTCGGCACCACCCTGCCCGCCGGTCTGGTGGCCGAGCTCGTCGACGTCGCGCGCCGGCACGACCTGTGGGTGCTGTCCGACGAGTGCTACGCGGCGTTCACCGAGGACGCGCACGTGCCCGCCGCCCGGTACGACACCGACGGCCGGGTGCTCACGCT
>DAMBCY010000303.1:0-5222 GCA_032056255.1 Cellulomonas sp.
GACCGCCCGGACGAACTCGCGCTCGCCGGCGACGAGCGCGAGGTCCCCGAGCAGGATCGCCGCCGACTCGCCGAAGCGACCCGGATCGCCCGACCAGGCCTGCTCGGCGTGCCAGGTCGCGAACCGGCGGTGCGCCGAGGGCAGTCCGCGGCGGGTGTCCGAGTCGTCCATCACGTCGTCGTGGAACAGCGCGGCGGCCTGGAACAGCTCGAGCGCGGCACCGACCCGCAGGACCGCGTCCGCGTCGGGGGAGCCCGGCGTGCCGCCGTGCGCCCGCCAGGACCAGTAGCAGAAGGCGGCGCGCAGCCGCTTGCCGCCGCCGAGCATCCGACCGAGCCCGTCGGCCAGCGGTGCCGCCCCCGCGCCGGCCTCCGCGAGCTCGGGGACCAGCTCGTCCACGTGGGCGCTCAGCAGGGCGTCGACCCGGCTGCGCAGGTCCTCGACGTCGACCAGGGCGGGGGCGGTGCTCACGCCGCGAGCCTACGGCTTCACGGTCGGACGGTCCCGCCCAGGGTGAGGGTGCGCACGCCGTCCCGGTCCAGCACGCCGAGGGACAGCAGCTCGTCGCCGCCGTCGCCGCGCACGAACGTGGACGACGCCGCCAGCCCCGCCGCGCCCGGGTCGAGCACGGTCTCGGCGAACCCCGCCGCGAGCAGCTGGTCGCGCACCACCTGGACGAGGTCGGCGGTCGCGAGCGGGCTGCGCAGGTTGAGGCTGATGAGCGTCAGCCCGGTCGCGGCGTCGGGCTGGGCGCTCGACACGAGGATCTCGCTGCCCTCCAGCGGCGTGACGAGCCCGGAGGGGAAGCCCGGGGCCAGCCCGCCGACCTCCGAACCGGTGGACGTCGGGCTGGGCAGCAGCGACTCGGCAGGCGCCGGGGCGGCCTCGGCCGTCGTCGAGGCCGTGGTCGGTGCCGGCGCGTCGTCCGCCGAGCAGGACGCCGTCGCGAGAACGGCGCCGGCGGTGAGCACGGCGGCCGCGGCGGTGCCCGCGAGGCGGGGGGCGTGCCCCCGTCCGGCGGCCCGCGCGGACGACGCGGACGTGGACGGCCCGGTCGTCGCCGACGGTGTGCCGGGGGAGCCGGCGACGAGGGAGGGGGGCACGGCGTCACCCTAGCGCCGCTCCCCGAGCGGCCACCGAGTCCTCCACAGGCGACACGATCGTGCGTCGTCCCCAGACCTGCGCGCGGTCGCTCGCCCGGCCCCGGCCCGTCGAGGTGGGGTGGACGACATGACGACCAGCACCGCGGACCGCCGGCCCTCGCCGCCCCGCCCACCTCGCCCCGTCCGTCGCACGACCCTGCGCCTCGACCACAGCCGCGAGCTGCTCGGACTGCTGCCGTACCAGCTCGGCTTCCACCCCCGGGACTCCGCCGTGGCGGTCAGCCTGCGCGGCGCGGAGCGTGAGGTGGGCCTCATCTCCCGGATCGGGCTGCCCGACGTCCTGGGCGCGCACGGCCCGGGCCTGCTCGGCGGCATGGCCGGCCACCTCGCCCGGGACGGTGCGGGGGAGGTGGTGGTGGTCGTGTACGACGACGGACCGGACCCCCGGGACCCGGCACGCGGTCTCCGGGTCGACCCGGCCTCCCGCGCGGTCCGCGCGGCGGATCGGGTCCGTGCCGTGCTCGGCGGTGTCGCGGTCGTCACGACGTGGCTCGTGACCCAGGACCGCTACGCCGGCCTGGACTGCCGGGACCCCGGGTGCTGCCCGCCCGGCGGGCGCCCGCTCTCCGACCTCGCGGCGGGCGGTCTGGTCGGCCGGGTCGTCGCCCGCCACGACCCGGTCCGGGAGTCCCGGGAGCAGCTCGGGGAGATCGCCCTGGCAGGAGCCGGTCCCCGGCGCTCGGCCTCCGCGGCGCGCGCCCGCTGGCTCGACGTGCGGCTGCGTGCCGCCCGGCCGTCCGAGGTCCGGGGCTGGCGGCAGCGCTCCCTCGGCGCGTGGCGGGAGGCACTGGCGGCGGCGCTGGAGGCGGGACCGGACGCCGACCTGGAGCTCTCCCCGGCGCAGCTCGGCAGGATCGAGGCGGCGCTCGACGACCGTGCCGTGCGGGACGCCGTCGTGCTGACCCTGGTCGACCCGACGGCGGAGCTCGCGGACGACCTCGTGCGGCGCGCCCCCGACGGCCTGGGTCAGCGGAGGGCGCGGGGACCCGCGGGTACCGACGGCGGCGGGCCGGGACCCCGCGGCGGTGGGCCCGGACCCCGCGGCGGTAGGCCCGGACCCCGCGGCGAGAACGAGGACCCGGGGGAGGGACGGGGAGCCGACGGCGGCTGGGTCCTCGACGGCGCCGTCCTCTCCGGCGACGGCATCGACGGTGCGGGGGACTGGGTGGACGACGAGGACGGTGCCCGGGGCGGCGCCGCCCACGGCGCGGAACCGGACGCGGCAGACCCCGGCGCCGATGCCGGGGGAGGGGAGGCGAGAGGTGACGGCGCGGGAGGCGACGGCGCGCGAGGTGACGGCGCTCGAGGTGACGATGCGGGAGAGGCCCGCCCGCCCGGGGACGTGTCCGACGCGATCCGGCGGATGCTGGGCGCGCTCGTCGACCCCGGACGCGCGCGCGAGCCGCAGGAGGACGTGGTGGGCGCGGCGCGCGCGGTGCTCGAGGGCGTGGTCGCGCACGGACGGCAGGAGCGACAGGCGCCCGCCCTGACGCTGCTCGCCCTGATGGCGTGGTGGGGCGGCGACGCGGTGCGGGCGTGCGTCCTGGTGGAGCGCGCGCTGGGCGACGACCCCGGGCACCGGCTCGCCGAGATCCTGGACCGGGCGCTGGGTGCCGGTCTGGCGCCGGGCTGGATGCGTCGTCGCTGCTGAGGGCGCCGGGCCGGTCGTGCGTGCCTGGACGTTCCGGTACCGTCGGACCACGGTCCAGGGCCGCACCCGCGCGTCGGCGCACCGGTGCGCGCCCGCGGACGCAGAGCAGACGTGCGAGGAGCGCTCATGAGCATCGTGGTCGGGTACCTGGCGACCGTCGAGGGGCGTGCCGCCCTGGCGGCCGCGACGGGTGAGGCGGTCCGGCGTGCCGAGACCCTCGTGGTGGTCGTGAGCGAGCGTGGCGACGAGAGCGACGAGCAGCAGGCCGAGCTCGCCACCGCGCTGGACGAGGTCCGGGCGTCGCTGGAGTCGCGGGGAGTACCGCACGACGTCCGGCTCATCTCGGGCGGCAGGGACGTCGCCGAGGGCCTCATCGGCGTCGCCGAGGAGACCGGTGCGAGCCTCATGGTGATCGGCCTGCGGCGCCGCAGCCCCGTCGGCAAGCTGATCCTCGGCGCGAACGCCCAGCGGATCCTGCTCGACGCCCCGTGCCCGGTGCTCGCGGTGAAGCCCGACCCCAGCTGACCGGCCGGGCGAGGACCCGCGGACGGCGTCGTCGCCGACCCGCGAGGGCGGTCCGGACGGCGTCGTGGTCGCGTCCGCGGCAGATCCGCGGCGCGTCCGGAGGAGGGTGCCGGGGCCGGCTGAGCGGGAATCCCGCGGGGCGCTCGGATGTTGAGCACCACTGACAGGTCGCCGGCTGCGCGGACCCGGAGCCTCGCCGCTCCGGCGCGCCCCTCCGTCGTGGCGACGGCGGGCACGGCCGGTACAATATCGAGGTACCCGATGCGCCGGACCGGGTCTCTTGCTGCCGAAAGGTCGTTCGTGACGTCCCAGACTTCCACACCCACGCTCCCGCGTGAGTTCGAGCACCCCGCCCTCCAGGACCTCGTCCGACGCGGGCGCACCATCGGGAGCGTCGACGCCGCCGCCCTGCGCTCTGCGTGCGAGGCCGCCCAGGTGGAGGACGCGAAGCGCCTGAAGGCCGTCGTGCGCGGTCTGGCGAACGCCGGCATCACCGTGTCGGAGCCGACGGCGGCCGCGCCGCGCGTCGCCGCCGCCACGACGGCGAAGGCGCGCCCGTCCGCGAAGGCCGTCGTCGCCGAGGACGGCGAGGAGGCCGCGAAGCCCGCCCCGCGGAAGCGCGCCGCCGCGAAGCCCGCGGCGAAGAAGGCCGCGACGACCACCACCGCCAGGTCCGCGAAGACCAACGCCGCGAAGACCACCGCCGCGAAGGCGTCCGACGAGGGTGCGGAGGACGAGGCCGAGCTCGAGGACGTCGAGATCGACGACGCCGACCTGGACGTCTCCGGCGAGGCCGGCGGCGACGTGGAGGAGCCGACGGAGGACGGCGAGGGCAAGGCGGCGCCGGCCACCAAGAAGGACGACGAGACCGAGGACACCGGGTTCGTCGTCTCCGACCGCGACGAGGACGACGCGCCGGCCCAGACCGTCGTCACGGCGGGAGCCACCGCCGACCCGGTCAAGGACTACCTGAAGCAGATCGGCAAGGTCGCGCTGCTCAACGCCGAGCAGGAGGTCGAGCTCGCCAAGCGCATCGAGGCCGGGCTGTTCGCCGAGGAGCGCCTCGCCGCGATCGGCGACGACCTGGAGCCCAAGGCACGCCGTGAGCTGCAGTGGATCGCCCAGGACGGCCGGCGCGCCAAGAACCACCTCCTCGAGGCCAACCTGCGGCTCGTCGTCTCGCTCGCCAAGCGCTACACCGGCCGCGGCATGCTGTTCCTGGACCTGATCCAGGAGGGCAACCTCGGTCTGATCCGCGCGGTCGAGAAGTTCGACTACACCAAGGGCTACAAGTTCTCGACGTACGCCACCTGGTGGATCCGGCAGGCGATCACCCGGGCGATGGCCGACCAGGCCCGCACGATCCGCATCCCCGTGCACATGGTCGAGGTCATCAACAAGCTCGCACGCGTGCAGCGGCAGATGCTGCAGGACCTCGGCCGGGAACCCACGCCGGAGGAGCTCGCCAAGGAGCTCGACATGACCCCCGAGAAGGTCGTCGAGGTCCAGAAGTACGGTCGCGAGCCCATCTCGCTGCACACCCCCCTCGGCGAGGACGGCGACAGCGAGTTCGGTGACCTCATCGAGGACTCCGAGGCCGTCGTGCCCGCGGACGCGGTGAGCTTCACGCTGCTCCAGGAGCAGCTGCACCAGGTGCTGGACACGCTCTCGGAGCGCGAGGCCGGCGTGGTGTCCATGCGGTTCGGGCTGACCGACGGCCAGCCGAAGACCCTGGACGAGATCGGCAAGGTCTACGGCGTGACCCGGGAGCGGATCCGCCAGATCGAGTCGAAGACCATGTCGAAGCTGCGCCACCCGAGCCGCTCGCAGGTCCTGCGCGACTACCTGGACTGAGAGCGGTCCGGCCTCGCGTCGTGCCCGTC
>DAMBCY010000304.1:0-2343 GCA_032056255.1 Cellulomonas sp.
CCAGCCGAGGTACGCGACCAGCGCCGCCGCGACGACGGACCACGGCGCGACGCCGACGCGGCCCAGCGCCGTGCGGGACACCACGAGCACCCCGACGACGGCGACCTGCCCGGCGCGCTCGACGACGGTCACCCAGCCGGGCAGCCCGGACGGGGGCAGCGGGGCGGACGGCGGGCGCAGCCCGATCGCCACCGCGGGAGCGAGCAGGACGAGGGCGACGCACAGCCCCGGCACCGACAGACCCATCGTCGACCACCCTCCCGTCCCGCACCGTTCGTGCAGGGAGCAAGCCTGCCGACGCCGGGGGCGGCACGCACCGGACCTCGGGCCCGCCCGGCGACCCGCTCCTCGCCCCCGCACGGGCGGGGCCCGACGGCGGACCACGGCGCGGGACGCGTACGATTCTCCGGGCCCCGCGCGACCGCGACGGCCTCTCCCACCCAGGACGGACGGCGCATGAGCGCGCAGACGACCACGCCCGCGCAGCACCCCGGCGACGACGGCACCGCGCCCGCGCCGAGCGGCGTCGACGCCGACGACTTCGCCACCTTCCTGCGCGTCGCCGACCAGGTCGCCGCCCTGCCGCAGACCCACCCGCAGCACGCCGCCGCCCGCCGCGCCGCCTCGCACCTGTTCAAGGCCGCCAAGAAGCACCGCCGGGACGAGAAGCGCCGGGCGATCTCGGCGGCCGACGCCGCGGTCGTCGCCGCGACCGCGACGGGCAGCCCGGGCCGGATCGACGACGAGACGCAGGGCCTCGCGCTCACCTCCAGCGCCACCGGCGCGACGGCCGGGACGTTGCTCCGCGCACGCCCCTGCTACGTGTGCAAGGAGGACTACACGGTCGTCGACGCGTTCTACCACCAGCTCTGCCCGGCGTGCGCGGCGCTGCACCACGCCAAGCGCGACGCCCGCACGGACCTCACCGGCCGGCGGGCGCTGCTCACCGGCGGGCGGGCGAAGATCGGCATGTACATCGCGCTGCGCCTGCTGCGGGACGGTGCGGACCTGACGATCACGACCCGGTTCCCGCGGGACGCCGTGCGGCGGTTCAGCGCGATGGACGACGCCGCCGACTGGCTGCACCGGCTGCACGTCGTCGGCATCGACCTGCGCGACCCCGCGCAGGTGGTCTCCCTGGCGGACCACGTCGCCACCCAGGGACCTCTGGACGTGCTGATCAACAACGCCGCGCAGACGGTGCGCCGGCTGCCCGGGGCGTACGCGCGGATCGCCGACGCCGAGTCCGCACCGCTGCCCGCGGAGGCGGCCCGGATGATCACGACGTTCGGGCACACCAGCGACGCGCACCCGCGTGCGCTCGCCGGTTCCGTGAGCGAGCTGTCCAGCCCCGCGCTGGCGATCGAGCGGGCGGCCCGGGCGGCCGCGGACGACCTGGTCGCGCAGTCGCTGACCGCCGAGGCCGCGAGCCTGGAGCGGCTGGTCGCCGGCACGTCGATCGACGCCGGCGGGCTGATCCCCGACGTCGCGACGACGAACAGCTGGGTCGCGACCGTCGACGAGGTCGACCCGATGGAGCTGCTCGAGGTCCAGCTGTGCAACCAGACGGCACCGTTCCTGCTGGTCAGCCGGCTCCGGTCGGCCATGAAGGCGTCGCCGGCCCGGCGGACGTACATCGTGAACGTCTCGGCGATGGAGGGCGTGTTCGCGCGCGGCTACAAGGGCCCCGGCCACCCGCACACGAACATGAGCAAGGCCGCGCTGAACATGCTGACCCGGACCAGCGCGACGGAGATGCTCGCCGACGGCATCCTCATGACGGCCGTCGACACCGGGTGGATCACCGACGAGCGGCCGCACCACACGAAGGTGCGGCTGGCCGAGGAGGGCTTCCACGCCCCGCTGGACCTGGTCGACGGCGCGGCGCGCGTCTACGACCCGATCGTGCGCGGCGAGGCCGGCGAGGACCTGTACGGCTGCTTCCTCAAGGACTACGTGCGCGCGGCCTGGTGACGGCACGGCGGGGGGCCGTGACGGCGGACCCGGACCCGCGGCGCGCTCTTGCCCTGGACCACCGCCGGACGATAGATTGCTATCGTTAGTCGATAGGTCGCGTCGAGGGGGTCCGCCGTGGGAGAGCTCGCGATCCGCGCACTGCGGGTGGTGATCGTCGGGGTGTTCGCCGGACTGCTGGTCGTCCAGGGGGCGATCGTGCCGCTGCTCGGCGTCGACCTCGAGGAGGCCGGCGTCCTGCCGGGGCTGCGGTGGACGGTCGTCGGCATCGGGATCGCCGGCGTGCTCGCCGCCGAGGTCACGCTGGTGTGCATCTGGCGGCTGCTGACCATGGTGCACCGCGACACCGTGTTCACCCGCTCGGCGTTC
>DAMBCY010000304.1:2353-5211 GCA_032056255.1 Cellulomonas sp.
CGGCGTTCCGGTCCGTCGACGTGGTCATCGGCGCGGTGCTGGCCGCCGCCCTGCTGCTGCTCGCGCTCGGCGTCGTGCTCGCGCCCGGCGAGGCGATGCCGCCCGGCGGCGTGCTCGTCATCGGCATCGCGGCGGTGGCCGTCGGCGGTGTCGCGCTGCTCGTGCTGGTGATGCGGGTGCTGCTGGCGAAGGCCGTCGACCTGGACGCCACCGCGACGACGCTGCGCGCCGAGCTCGACGAGGTGATCTGAGTGCCGATCGTCGTGGACGTCGACGTGATGCTGGCCCGCCGCAAGATGTCCGTGGGCGAGCTCGCCGAGCGCATCGGCATCACCCCCGCCAACCTCGCGGTGCTGAAGAACGGCCGCGCACGGGCCGTGCGGTTCAGCACCCTGGAGGCGCTGTGCGAGGTGCTGGACTGCCAGCCCGGCGAGCTGCTGCGGCACGAGCCGGCGGACGCCGGCGACCGGCTCGACGCGGCGGCGGCGTCCTAGGCGTCCGCCTCCCAGCGCGACGGCGCCAGGTCGGCCAGCAGCGTCCGGTGCGCCCACCGCGCCCAGGCCAGCGAGCTCCACCCGCCGCGCCGCACGAGGGCGCTCCACGTCTCCGGCCCGAGCACCAGCGTGACGACGTCGGTGGCCTGCGCGACGTCGAGGCCGGGACGCAGCAGCCCGTCGCGGTCGCACGCGTCGACCAGCACCCGGTGCACGGCCCGGCGACGACGCTCGTCCCGGTCCCACGCCTCGCGCAGCACGGGCTCCCCCGCGGCGGCGACGCGGACCAGGTCGAGGATCGCGGCGGCCCGGCCGAGCAGCTCCGCGCAGCCGCGCACGTGCAGGAACAGCCGGCGGACCGGATCGGGCTCGGCCGCGACCGCGCGCACCCAGGGCAGCGCGGTCAGGTCGGGCTCGGTCTCGCGGCGGTCGGCGCCGTCGACGGCGTGGTCCAGGCAGCCGACAAGGATGTCGGCCTTGGTCGGGTACGAGTAGTAGACGGTCTGGACCCCCACGCCCGCGGCGCGGCCGATGGCGGTGATCGTGGTCGGGCCGTAGCCGTCCTCGACGAACAGCCGCGCCGCCGCCTCGGTCACCCGTCCCCGCGTCACCTCGGCGCGCCGGGTCCGTCCGTCAGCACTGCTCACGGAACATCACGGTAGCACCGCTACGAAAACCTTCCGGTAGCCGGGCTCCGAAAACCCGTCAGGCCCCCGTGGCCAGGAGCGCCAGCAGCGCCAGGTTGAGCGCGACCACCAGCGCGACCACCACGATCAGCACCGCGTGCGTGCGCGGTCCGTTCGCGTGGACGCCCATGAGGCACCGGTCCCGGGTGAGGCGGACCAGCGGGATCGCGGCGAACGGGATGCCGAACGACAGGACGACCTGGCTGACCACGAGCGTCCACGTCGGGTCGGCCCCGACGCCGAGCAGCACGAGCGCCGGCACCAGGGTGATCGCACGGCGCACCAGCAGCGGGACCCGCCGGTGGATCAGCCCCTCCATCACGGCCGCCCCGGCGTAGCAGCCCACGGAGGTCGACGCGAGGCCCGACGCCAGCAGGCCGATCGCGAACACGACCCCGATGCCGCCGCCGAGCGCCGCGCTGATCGCCGCGTGCGCCCCCTCGATGGTGTCGGTGCCCTCGACGCCGCGCAGGTTGGCGGCGGCCAGCAGCAGCAGCCCGATGTTCACCGTCCCGGCGACGGTGAGCGCGGTGCCGACGTCCCAGCGCGTCGCCCGGAGCAGCCCGTCGCGACGCTCCGTGCCGTGCACCTGGCCGAACCGGTCGCGGGCGAGCGCGGAGTGCACGTAGATCGCGTGCGGCATGACGGTGGCGCCGAGCATCGACGCCGCCAGCAGCACGGAGTCCGTGCCCGCGAACCGCGGCAGCATCCCCCCGAGCATCTCCCCCGGGTCGGGCGGCCCGACGAGCAGGCCGCACAGGAACCCGACGACGATGACGAGCAGCAGCGCCACGACGACGTGCTCGAACCGCCGCTGACCGAACCGGTTCTGCGTGGCGAGCAGCAGCATCGACACGACGCCGACGACCAGGCCGCCCAGCACCAGCGGCAGGCCGAACAGCAGGTTCAGGGCGATCGCCCCGCCCACGACCTCGGCGATGTCCGTCGCCGCCGCGACCAGCTCGGCCTGCACCCAGAACGCCAGCCGCGGGCCGCGCCGCAGCCGGCGACCGAGCACGCCGGGGAGCGAGTCGCCGGTGACGATGCCGAGCTTGGCCGACTGGTACTGGATGAGCACGGCCATGACGTTCGCCGCGACGAGCACCCACAGCAGCAGGTAGCCGTAGCGGGCACCCGCCGTGAGGTTGGCCGCGACGTTGCCGGGGTCGACGTACGCGATCGCGGCGACGAACGCCGGCCCCAGCAGCGGCAGCACCCGCCCCCGCACCCTCGGCTCGGTCGTCTGCGTCATACGCCTCACCGTACCTCAAAGTTCGCCTGTCCGAACTCCTGCCCACGGCGCGTCGGCACGCACCGGTCCCGCCGGGTGCGCCCGTCGCCGGGGTCGCCGGGCGCGTGTCCCGGTCGCGCGGCCCCGTCGCGCGACTCCCGAGCGCGCCTCGGGCTGCCGGGGTCAGGCCGCGGCGGGATCGACCTCGCGGTGCCAGCGACCGCCCTCGCGCCGGAAGCCGACCCGCTCGAGGTAGTCGCCCGTGTCGCGCGCGTCCTCCACGACGACGAGGGCGTGCAGGCCCGTGCCCGCGAACGCGCCGCTGCGGCGGTAGACGAACTCACCGGGTGCGAAGTCGCGGAACCGCGGCGTCACGTAGTCGAGCTCGACCTCCCCGACGCCACCGCCGGCGTCCCGGACCACGACCATGCCCACGGTCTCGTCCCC
>DAMBCY010000305.1:0-5202 GCA_032056255.1 Cellulomonas sp.
CGACGCCCCTGCCTCCGCCGTGCCGTACGCGACGGTCATGGGCTTGTCGTCCGCCGTGAGCAGGGTCCGGGTGAGCCCCGGCGTCGTGCTGCCCGGGTAGACGATCTGGCTGGAGTGCGCGTGGTCGGCCGTCACGACGACCAGGGTGTCGCCGGCCTGCTGCGCGTACTCCAGCGCGACCTGCACGGCCTCGTCCAGGTCGACCGTCTCCCCGATCTGGCCGCACGGGTTCGCCGCGTGGTCCTGCTTGTCGATGCTCGCCCCCTCCACCTGCAGGAAGAAGCCCTTCGACCCGCGGGTGCCGAGCAGCTCGATGGCCTTGGCGGTCATCGCGGCGAGCGACGGGGTGGCGTCGGTGTCGTCCGGGTTCGGGGTGCAGCGGACGGCGGGCTCGGCGCCGCCGGTCGCGGTCGCGAGCGGGCCGGTCCAGCGGACGGGCATGTTGCCCGGCGCGAACAGGCCGAGCAGCGGCGTCGTCTGGTCGGCCCGGGTGATCCCGTCCAGCCCGGCGGCGTCGGTGACGACCTGGTAGCCGCGCGCCGTCGCCTGGTCGAGCAGGGTCTTCCCGCCCCACGGACCGGCCTTCGCCTGCTCGGCGAACGACGTCGCGCCGCCGCCGAGCGTCACGTCGGCGCGCGCCCCGATCAGCTGCTCCGTGATCGAGCCGGCGCCGCCGTTCTCGAGCGCGTTCTCCGGGCAGCGGGCCGTCGTGCTGGACGGCGCGTAGCAGCCACGGTCGGTGACGTGCGCGACCTGCACCGCAGGGGTCGCGTCCTGCAGCTCGGCGGTGCTGACGTTGCCGGTGCGCAGACCGTTCGCGCGGGCGATCTCCAGCAGCGACCGCTGGGGCTGCCCCGCGACGTCCACGGAGATCGCGCCGTTGTAGGTCTTGGTGCCGGTGGCCCAGGCGCTGCCGGAGGCGGCGGAGTCGGTCACGTAGTCCGGGAGCCCGTCGGTCCGGTCCAGCGAGTAGGTGGTGTACTGCCCGGTCATCGGCAGCGCGTCGATGCCCGCGAACCGACCGGCCGCCCCCTCGGCGTAGTTGCGGGCCATCGTGATCTCCGAGTCGCCCATGCCGTCGCCGATCAGCAGGATGACGTTGCGGGCGTGCCCGCCCTGCGCCGCCTGCCGGACGGCCCTCGTCTGGTCGCCGGCGAGCCGCTGCCCGCCGCCGTGGTCCGAGAGCACCGTGCCCTGCAGCGCGAGCGCACCGGTGGCGCCCAGCGAGAGCGCAGCAGCGAGCGCGACGAGCGCGGTGGTCGTGCGACGGGTCCGAGTCCTCATGGTCTCCCCTCCTCCTGACCGGTCCCGGGCGGGACCTGCCAGCAGTCGATGCCCGACAGGTGACTCGGCGGTGAGGACGCCGTGCGTCCGGAATGTCCGCTCTGTGAACGGTCGGGGACACGCGACGGCCCGGCACCCGTGAGGTGCCGGGCCGTGACCGGTCGTCGCGGGCGTGCGCCGGGCTCAGTACCCGCCGTCCGCCTCGAACCCGCCGAGCACCGCGGCCGTGCCGGACAGCCCGAGCCGGGTCGCCCCGGCCTCGATCATCGCCAGCGCGTCCGCGGTGGTCCGCACCCCGCCGGACGCCTTGACGCCGAGGCGCCCGCCGACGGTGGCGGCCATGACCTCCACGGCGTGCACGGTGGCGCCGCCGGCGGGGTGGAAGCCGGTGGAGGTCTTGACGAAGTCGGCGCCCGCGGCCTCGGCGGCGCGGCAGACCTCGACGATCTCGTGGTCCGTCAGCGCGGCGGACTCGATGATCACCTTGAGCACGACGGGTGCCGGGGTGGCGGCGCGCACGGCGGCGACGTCGGCCTGCACGTCGGCGAACCGGCCCTCCTTGGCGGCGCCGACGTCGATGACCATGTCCACCTCGTCCGCGCCGTCGGCGACGGAGCGGGCGGCTTCGGCGGCCTTGACGTCGCTGTGGTGCTTGCCGGAGGGGAAGCCGCACACGGTGGCGACCTTGAGGCCCTTCGCGTCCACGGGCAGGAACGACGGGGAGATGCACACGGAGTAGACGCCGAGGCGGGCGCCCTCGGCGACGAGCGCCTCGACGTCGGCCCGGGTGGCCTCGGGCTTGAGCAGCGTGTGGTCGACGAACTGCGCCAGCTGTGCGGCGTCCAGCGAGGGAGTCATGCGTCGGTGCCTTCCTGGTGCGTGGGTGCGTGACCGGGCAGGAGCACCCGGTCGACGAGGTCGGTGCGCTCGTCCTCGTGCAGGAACGCGTGCCGTGCGGCGGTCACCGTGACCGTGCGCAGGTCGTCGCGCGTCCAGCCCGCGTCGGTGACGAGGTGGTGCAGCTCCCGGCTGAGGGTGGTGCGGGACTGCAGGCGGTTGTCGGTGTTGACGGTCACGGCGAAGCCGAGCCGCAGCAGGGTGGTCGCGGGGTGCGCCGCGTAGGAGGTCGCGCCCCCGGTGTGCAGGTTGGAGGTGGGGCAGACCTCGAGGGCGATCCGCCGGTCGCGGACCCAGTGCGCGAGCCGGCCGAGCCGGTGGCCGCCCGCCCCGTCGGGGGTGAGGTCGTCCACCAGCCGGATGCCGTGGCCGAGGCGCAGCGCACCGACGTCGACGGCGCCGTCCAGCGACTCGGTGCCCGCGGCCTCGCCGGCGTGCACGGTGACGGGGAACCGGGCCGCGCGGAGCTGCGCGAACGCGGCACCCAGCGCGCTCGCCGGGAAGCCCTGCTCGGGGCCGGCGACGTCGAAGCCGACGACACCGCGGTCCCGGTTCGCGAGGGCGAGCGCGGCGATCTCGTCGGCGCGGTCGGAGTGCCGCATCGCGCAGAGCAGCAGCCCGGTCCGGATGGGCCGGCCCTGCGCGGCGGCCGAGGTCTCGCCCTCGACGAGGCCGGCGCGCACGGCGTCGACGGCCTGCTGCAGCGACAGCCCGCCGGCCTGGTGCAGCTCCGGGGCGAACCGCTCCTCGGCGTGGACGACGCCGTCGGCGGCCAGGTCCTCGACGGCCTCGCGCGCCACCCGGCGCAACGCGTCGGCGGTCTGCATCACCCCGGCGGTGTGCACGAAGGTGTCCAGGTAGGCCTCGAGGCTGCCCGATCCGGCGCGGTCCCGGAACCACGCCGCGAGCGCGTCCGGGTCGGTCGCGGGGAGCTCGTGCCCGGCGTCCGCGGCGAGGTCGACGACGGTCGCGGCGCGCACGCCGCCGTCGAGGTGGTCGTGCAGGAGGACCTTCGGCAGCGCGACGATCTGCTCGAGGGTCACGGTCATGCGCCCACCGTACTGGGCCGTCGCACCCCGAGCCGCATCGCTGCCGCCGTCAGACCGGGTACTCCTCGGACTCGTCCTCGGGCACCGTCGCGACCTGCTCGGCGACGTCCCCGGGGTCGGCCCGCCCCTCGAGGTCCGGTCGCGGGTCGTCCGGGGTGTACGCACCGTCGCGGGCGTCGCCGTCGTCGTCGGGCTCGATCTCGGGCAGGTCGGTCAGCGCGGGCTCGGCGAGCCCGGCGTCCTGCCAGCTCCGGTCTCCGGGAAGGGTGCTCATGGCGCCTCCAGACGTCGGGGTCGTCCGCCCATCGTGCCGCGGACGCAGGCCGTCTGCCAGGGCTGGCGGTCAGCGCGGCCGGACCGGCAGCAGCGCCCAGGCCAGGTGCGTCCAGCCCCCCAGCGCCGGCTGCGGGCCGGTGGGGTGCCGCAGCGCCTCGCGGGCGACCGGCAGCACGGCACCCGCGCCGGGCTCGTACACCCGGTACCCGTCCTCCTCGCGCCCGACGGCGAGCACGACGTGCCGGGGCAGTGCCGCGGCCAGACCGTCGCGGGTGTCGCCGCCGGCGTACAGCGGCACGGGCACGCCCCGGTCGAGCGCGGCGTCGACCCGGGCGAGCAGGTCGTCGACCTCGTCGGGGCGGGTGTCGTCGACCGGGACGGACCGGTACGCGACGCCGGGGAACCGGGCCACGCGCGCCGCGCCCCACGGCGGGGTGCCGAGCGACCGCGGCCAGGGCAGCAGCCCGGCGACCGCGCGGGCCGTGCTGCGCCGGTGCACGGCCGTCTGGAGCAGCGCCCAGCGGGCCGCGGAGGCGTGCTCCCCCGTGGCCGCCCCGTGCGCGGCGCGGCCGTCCGGGGTGCGGAACCAGTCCGGGGCCGCGGGGTCGGCGGGGTGCGGCGGCTCGGGCAGGTCGAGGCCCGCGAGCTCGGGCGGGAACGGGCCGTCGGGCAGGTCGCCCGTGACGAGCCAGCGCGCGAGCCCCGGGTCCCCCGCGGCCGCGAGCAGCCCGAGGACGGCCGCGCCGCACGTCGTCCCGTCGACCTGCCGGGCGATCGCGGTCCCCCACCGGACGACGCCGCCGAGCGGGACGTCCAGCGGCGCGCGCACCTGCGCGCGCCGTCGTGCGTCGAGCCCGTCGAGCACCGCGGTGGGTACCCGCGCGGCGGATCCCACCCCGACCACCTCCGTGACCCGACCTGCCCCGGCCGGACCGGGGTCGAGCCGCTGCGGCGCCCGCGGCACGGAACGCCCGAGCGCCGCTCGCAGCGCAGACGTCAGCTGCATCCCGCTCATCCGTCTCCCCTTCCGCTGGTCACGCACGCCGAGATGACAGAGTGCGGCTGCCACCCGGTTCCGGCGACAGCCGAACTCTGCGATCTCGGTGCTCGATGGCGGCTCGGCCGCGATCAGGAGGCCGCGATGCGGTCCAGGAGCAACGGCGTCGGCTGGTACGACGCACCCGGCTCCGCGATCGCGATCGCTCCCGTCAGAGCCTCCTGGGCGCGGGCGAACCGCTCCGGGGTGTCCGTGTGCAGGGTCAGCAGCGGCTGGCCCCTGCGGACGGTGTCGCCCGGCTTGGCGTGCATCTCCACGCCGGCGCCGGCCTGCACCGGGTCCTCCTTGCGCGCGCGGCCCGCGCCGAGCCGCCACGCGGCGATGCCCACCGCGTAGGCGTCCAGACCCGTGAGCACGCCGTCCGCCTCGGCCACGACCTGCTCGGTGTGCGTCGCCACCGGCAGGGTCGCGTCGGGATCGCCGCCCTGGGCCGCGATCATCCGGCGCCACGCGTCCATCGCCCGCCCGTCGGCCAGCGCGGCCCGCACGTCCTCGCCCGGACGACCAGCGGCCGCCAGCATCTCCTCGGCCAGCGCGACGGTCAGCTCGACCACGTCGGACGGCCCGCCGCCGGCGAGCACCTCGACGGACTCCCGCACCTCGAGCGCGTTGCCCGCGGTCAGGCCGAGCGGCGTCGAC
>DAMBCY010000306.1:0-5176 GCA_032056255.1 Cellulomonas sp.
ACCCGCCGCACCGGCCGCCCGCACCGCGCCGGTCGGCTACGGCGCCGCGGACGGGTACGGCACCGCCACGGTCGCGGCGGTCACGGTCGACGACGACGGCGAGGTCGAGGTCGAGGCGGTGCGCGCCACGCTCGTCGGCCCGTCGCTCCTGGCCCGCGCGGGCGCGGAGGCCTTCGGGACGTTCGTCGTCGTCCTCGCGGTGCTCGGCGCCGCGCTGTACGCCGGCGTCAGCAGCCAGACGCTCGCCGCCCCGCTCGCCTACGGCTTCGGCGTGATCGCCGCGTTCCTCGCCGTGGCCCACGTCTCCGGCGGGCACTTCAACCCCGCGGTCACCGTCGGCGCCGCGGTCGCCGGGCGCACCCCGTGGCGGCACGTGCTTCCGTACTGGGCGGCGCAGCTCGTCGGCGGCGCGCTCGCGTCGGCCGTCCTGTTCGTCGTGTACTCGTCGTTCCCGCTGCTGGACGGGCAGGAGCGCACGTTCTTCAGCACCGTGGCCAACGGGTTCGACACCCACTCCCCGCTCGCGACGTCGACGGGCAGCACCGACGGCGGCTTCGGGCTGGTCCCGGCGCTGCTGATCGAGGCCGTGCTGGTCGCGGTGGTCGTCGGCGTCTACCTGGGCGCCACCGACCGGCGCGGCGCGGACAAGCAGGCCGCGTTCGCGGTCGGCCTCACGTTCGCGTTCGCGACGCTGATCGCCGTGCCGATGACGAACGCCGCGCTGAACCCGGCCCGCGCGACCGCCGCCGCGCTCTTCTCCGAGTCGTGGGCGTGGGGGCAGCTGTGGCTGTTCTGGGTCGCGCCGCTGCTCGGCGCCGTCGTGGCCGGCGTCCTGTACCGGGCCTTCGCGGCGACGCCGGACGAGGACGACCTGGTCGACGAGGAGATCGAGATCGAGGAGATCGCGGTGCACGCCACCCGCTGACCGTCCCGCCCGCAGGGGCGGCGTCCCGGACCTCCCGGGGCGCCGCCCCTGCGGCGTCCCCGGCGCCGGTCCCGGTCAGCCCACCGGGACGGGCACGACCTGGGACAGCACGCCGATGGCGACCGCCAGCCCCGCGAGCACGGTGACGTCCGTGAGCCGGCTGCGCACGACCAGGGCCGCGGGCGCACCCCGCACGACCAGCCGGACCACGGCGCAGCACGCCAGGAGCACCGCGAGCACCAGGCCGCCGGTCGGGGTGCCCGCGACGGCGGCGACGAGGACGGACCCGAGCACCGCCGCGGTGATCACCCACAACGACCAGTTGCGGTCCGCGGCCAGGGACGCGCGGGCGATGGCGCGCGGGTCGAGCGGGCGGCCGTCGGCGTCGTACCGCTGGTCGTCCGGCGGAGGCAGGTCGTCGGGCGAGCCCGCGGGGGCGTCTCCGCTCACGTCGACCTCCGGTTGCCGGGGCGCGACGGGGTGGTCGCGCCCTCGCAGGGTACCGCCGGGGCCGGGGCCGTCCTGCGCCGCCGGACGCCGGTGCGGCCCGCCGGGTCCCCGAGCCCGCGCCGCGGCTACGGTGGCAGCGTGCCTGCACCCGGTCGCCCCGCCGTCCCGTCCGTCCCCGCCGCCGGGCACCCCGACGCCGGCGCACCGCCGCGGTCGGTCGTCGTCGTCGGTGCCGGTCTCGCCGGGGCCCGCACGGTCCTCGAGCTGCGGTCGCAGGGGTTCACCGGCCGGGTGACCGTGCTCGGCGCCGAGGGCGTCGCGCCGTACGACCGCCCGCCGCTGTCCAAGCACCTCCTCGACCGCCCGTCGCCGGCCTGGCTCGCCGACGAGCTCGGCACCGACGCCCTGGCCCTGGCGGACGACGTCCGGCTCGCCTCCCCCGCCACCGGGCTCGAGATCCTGCCCGACGGGGTCCGGGTGCGGACCGCCGACGGGGACGTGCCCGCCGGCGGGCTGGTCGTCGCGAGCGGGGCACGCGCCGTGCGGCCGCCCGGCTGGGGGCACGCGCTGACCCTGCACACCGCGGCGGACGCCGCGCTGCTGCGGGCGGCGCTCACGCCCTCGGACGGGACCCCGCGACGGCTGGTCGTGATCGGCGCGGGGTGGATCGGGGCCGAGGTCGCGACCGTCGCCGCGGCGGCCGGCGCGGACGTCACGGTCGTCGAGGCGCGCGGCACGCCGCTCGGCACCGTGCTGCCACCCGCGGTCGGAGCGCTCACCGCCCCCTGGTACGCGGCCGCGGGGATCCGGCTCCGGACCGGGGCGGTGGTCGCCGACGTGGCCCCCGGCGCCGTCACCCTCGCGGACGGCACCGTGCTCCCGGCCGACGTCGTGCTCGCCGCCGTCGGCGCCCGGCCGGCCACCGGGTGGCTCGCCGGGGCGCTCCCGACGGGCCTGGACGGCTCGGTCCGGGTGGACGAGCGGTACGCCCCCGTCGACGGCCCCGCGCACGTCCGGGTCGTCGGCGACGCGGCCACCCGGCGCTCCGCCCGCCACGGCTGGGTCCCCGGCGGGCACTGGGACGCGGCGCTGCGCGGGCCGGCCGTCGCGGTCGCGGGGCTGCTCGCGGCGGACCCGCCCGACCTCGACCTCGCGCCCTACGTGTTCTCGACGCAGCTCGGGCACGAGCTGGCCCTCTACGGCCTGCCCGCCGCCGACGACGACGTGCTGCTGCGCGGCGACCCGGCGGAGGCCGGCGGGTGGACGGCGCTGTGGTTCGCGCCCGGGACCGACCGGCTGACCGCGGTGCTGGCTGTCGACCGCCCGCGGGACGTCGGCGCCGCGCGGCGCCTGCTCGCCGCGCCCGCGCTGCCCGAGCTGGACCGCGCCGCGGCCGCGGACCCCGCGACCCCCCTGGCCCGGACGCTCCGGACCTGACCTGACCTGGGCCCGGCCTGACCCGGGCCTGGCCTGGGCCTGGCCTGGCGCACGACCTTGCAGAACGTGGGGGTTTCAGCGCGCCGAACCCCCCACGTTCTGCAAGGTCGTCGGCCGGCGGGCTCAGCCCACGGTCGGGACGGCCGTGGGCTCGTCCGTCGTGGGGTCCGTGGGCTCGTCCGTGGCCGGGTCCGTGGCCGCGTCGGTCGGGCCGGGCGAGGCGGTCGGCTCCGCGGCCGCGGCCTCCTCCGCGAGCCGGGTGCTGACCTCCTCGATGAACGCGACCAGCGCGTCCGTGTCGTCGAGCGCGCCGGTGTACTCCTGGCCGCCGACGAGCAGCACGGGGCTCGTCGTCACCGAGCCGACGTCGTACGGCACGCCCTCGGCCGCCCGGTCGGTGGCCTCCTGAGCCCAGTCGGTGAACCCGCCCGAGCCGATGCAGCCGGCGACCGTCTCGTCCGTGACCCCGGCGCCCTGGACGAGGGCGAGCAGGTCGTCGTCGTCCAGGCCGTCCGCCCCCAGGCCGGGCTGCGCGGCCATCAGCGCGTCGTGCACCGCGAGCGCGCTGTCCGGGGCCGTGTCCGCCACGCAGGCGAGCGCCCCCGCGGCGCGCAGCGAGTAGTCGCCGGTGGTCTCGAGGGTCCCGGCGGTGGCGTCGTCGGTCGCCGCGTCGGCGGCGGAGGCCGAGGCGGACGGGGACGCCGAGGGCGCGGCGGTCACGGTGGCGCCGTCCAGCAGCGCCAGCGGGTGCAGCTCGAGCGTCGCGTACCCGGCGGTGACCCACTGCTCGATCGCGGCGGAGCTCGTGGACCACAGCGTCTCGGCCTCCGGTGACCGGTAGTCGAGGTAGAGCACGAGGTCCAGCACGCCGGAGGTCCGGTCCACCTCGGTCGAGACCGGGGTGCCACCGGCGTCGATCGCGGTCGTGCGCGCCGCCGTGATCGCGCTGCCGTCGCCGCCGAGCACGATGCCGTCGGACAGCATGTTGTTCGGACCGACGTGCCCGGCCCGGATCGAGGACTGCACGACGAGCACCGCGACGACTCCCGCGGCGACCACGGCGGTCCCGGCGGCGGTCCAGCCGAGCCGCCGGTTGCGTCGGCGGCGCTGCGCCTCGCGCTCCCGCTCGATCTTCGCGAGCTCCCGGGCGAGGGCCTTGCGGTCCTTCTTCGGGAGCTTCTCCTGGCCGGCGGGGCGAGCGCTCATCGGTGTCTTCCTGTGCGGGTCGGCGGACGGCGGTGCGGGCACGACGACCGTAGCGCCCTCACCAGCACCGACGCTGGCCGACCGACCTGCCGATCTCCTGGGCCGCCCCTGGGAGCACCCTGTGCATCCCGCGCGCCCGCACCCGACGCGCACCCGCCCCGCCGACCCGCCTCGACCGGCGGCGCCGAGATCGGTGTGTCACCGCCGAGATCGGGCGTGGAGAGTCCGATCTCGCGCGAGACACACCGATCTCGGCGGGAGTGGACGGGGGCGGACGGGGGTCAGCGGGGGTAGCGGAGGGTGACCAGCTGGAAGGGGCGGAGCTCCAGGTGCGCCTCGCCCGACGCGTCGGCCGCCGTGACGGCGCGCCGGGACACCTCGCGCTCGAGGAGGTCGGTCTCCACGACGCCCCGGGCCGCGAAGCCGGGCGTCACGACCGCGCGGGCGCGGGCGCCGTGGGCCTCGTAGAGCCGGACCACCACGTCCCCGGAGCCGTCGTCCGCGAGCTTCACCGCCTCGACGACCACGCCCTCGCCGGCCACCCGCACCAGCGGGTCGACGCCCCGGTCCCCGCGGACCTCGCGGACCGGGAGGTTCGCCCGGTAGCCGTCCACGACCGCCTCGGGGATCCCCGCCCCGACGTGCAGCACCGTGCGGAACCGGTGCGTGCCCTGGTCGGCCTCCGGGTCCGGGAACAGCGGCGCGCGCAGCAGGGACTGCCGCACGACGGTGCTGGTCCCGCCGCCGGGCGACACGTGCCGGGTGACGTCGTGGCCGTAGGTGGCGTCGTTGGCGACGGACACCCCGTAGCCGGGCTCCCCCACGTGCAGCCAGCGGTGCGCGCAGATCTCGTACCGCGCGACGTCCCAGGACGTGTTGGTGTGCGTGGGCCGCAGCACGTGCCCGAACTGGGTCTCGGCGGCGGACCGGTCGGCGTGCACGTCGACCGGGAACGCGAGCTTGAGCAGCCGCTGCCGCTCGTGCCAGTCGACCTCGGTGTCGATCTCGACCACCCGGGCCCCGGGGCGGAACGTCAGCTCCTGGACGATCGTCGACGCCCCCACCCGCCGCGACGTGCGGATGACCGCGCGGCCGGGGTCCTCGGCGACGACCTCGACGGTGTCGGCGTCGACGAGGTCCTGCACGGTGCGGCGGTAC
>DAMBCY010000307.1:0-5161 GCA_032056255.1 Cellulomonas sp.
CATGAAGTCGCGCAGCTTGTTCGACACGAACTGGCCGATCGCCTCCTGCGCCTCCTCCGTCGACCCGCCGGTGTGCGGGGTGAGGATCACGTTCGGCAGGCCGCGCAGCTCGGACTCGAACGGGTCGCCCTTGCGCTTCGGCTCGACGGGGAACACGTCGACGGCCGCGCCCGCCACGTGCCCGGCGAGGACGGCGTCGCGCAGGGCGGCGTAGTCGACGACGAAGCCGCGGGAGAGGTTGAGGAAGATCGCGCCCGGCCGCATCCGGGCGAACTGCTTCGCGCCGAACAGCCCGGCGTTGCCGCTCCGGCCGTCCACGTGCAGCGTCACGATGTCCGCGACGTCCAGCAGCTCGTCGAGCGTCTCCGCGCGGCGGGCGTTGCCGAGCGACAGCTTCTCCGCGGTGTCGTAGAACACGACCGACATGCCGAGGTTCTCGGCGAGCACCGACAGCTGGGTGCCGATGTTGCCGTAGCCGACGATGCCGAGCGTGCGGCCGCGCACCTCGTGGGCGCCGTCGGCCGACTTGTTCCAGACGCCGTCGTGCATGGAGCCGTTGAGCACCGTCAGCCGGCGGGTCAGCGCGATGATGTCCGCCAGCGCGATCTCGACGACCGACCGGGTGTTGGAGAACGGCGCGTTGAACACCGCGACGCCGCGGGACGCGGCCGCGTGCAGGTCGACCTGGTTGGTCCCGATGCAGTACGCGCCGACCGAGACCAGGTCGGGGGCGGCGTCGATCACCGCCTCGGTGACCTGGGTCTTGGACCGGATGCCCAGCAGCTGCACCCCCTGGAGGGCCTCGATCAGCTCGGACTCGTCCAGCGCGCCGGAGCGCGTGACGACGTCGTAGCCGGCCGTCTCCAGGATGGAGCGGGCCTGGGGGTGCAGGTTCTCGAGGAGCAGGGCGCGGGGCACGCCCCTATGGTGCGCCTCGGCGTTCCGCGGTCCAAGCCGGTCCCGCCAGGCGGACACCGCGACCCCGGGCCGGGCACCGGCAGGTCAGGACGCGTCCCACCCGGCCGGCAGGGGTCGGGTGTGCACGACCCGCAGCGTCCGGGTCGGCCGGGTCA
The DNA here is from genome assembly GCA_032056255.1 of Cellulomonas sp. GTDB lineage: Bacteria > Actinomycetota > Actinomycetes > Actinomycetales > Cellulomonadaceae > Cellulomonas. The sequence continues at coordinate 1,074 of DAMBCY010000307.1, forward strand.
TCGCCACGTACAGGTCGCCCGCCCCGCGCTTGAGCACGTCCGCCGGCTCCACCAGCACCACGGCGTCGAACTCCAGCCCCTTGCTCTGCGTCGGGGTCATGAGCGTCAGCGGCGCGTCCAGGTCGGGTGCCCCCGCCCGGTTGACGCCGGCCTCGGGCAGCAGGGCGGCCAGGGCGGGGACCAGGTCGGGCGGGGCGATCACCGCGACGCGCCCGGCACCCGACGCGTCGCGGACGTCGGCCAGCGCCGCCCGGGCGTGCCGGGCCGCCGCGTCCGCCAGGTCCGGCGGGTCGACGTGCTCGACGCGCAGGGCGTCCTCGACGTCCCGGGCGGAGGTGGTGGGGGACAGGGGCAGGCCCGCGGCGCGGCCGACGCGCTCGGCGGTGCGGGCCACCGAGGCCGGGGTGCGGTAGTTCACCGTCAGCTCGGCCAGGCGCCAGCCACCCGCGAGCAGCCGGTCGAACGTCGTCGCCCAGGCCCGGGTCCCGGCCGCCGTGGACGTCTGCGCGACGTCGCCGACCACGGTGAGCGAGCGGGTCGGCACCCGGCGCAGCACCATCCGCCACGCCATCGGGGACAGCTCCTGCGCCTCGTCCACCACCACGTGCCCGTAGGTCCAGGTGCGGTCCGCCGCGGCGCGCTCGGCCGTGGTGAGGGCCGGTCCGGTCGAGGCGAACCGGTCCGCGAGCAGCTCCGCCGACACCAGGCCGGACCCCGCGTGCTCCAGCACCTGCCGGGCGTAGTCGAGCTCGGCCGCGCGCTGGGTCGCGTCCTGCCGCGCCTGGGCGCGCGTCGCCTGGTCGTCCTCGCCCAGCAGCTCGGCCGCCTCGTCGAGCAGGGGGACGTCGGCGGGCGTCCACGGGGCGTCGGCGGGGCGCAGCAGGGCCGTGCGCTCGTGCGCCGACAGCTCGGGCGCGGCGGCCTCGAGCCGGTCCGGCCGGGACAGCAGCCCGGAGACCAGGCCCTGCGGCGTGAGCGGCATCCACGCGAGGTTGAGCGCGATCCTGATCTCCCGGGTGGTCCGCAGCTCCTCGACGATCTCGCCGCGCTCGTCGGGCGCGACCGACCACCCGAGCTGGCTCACGTACTGCTCGGCGAGCCGGCCGAGCATGTCCCGCACGAACGTGACGCGCGCCTGGTTGTGCGGCCGGTGCCCGCGCCGGGCGTGCGCGACGGCCGAGCGGACGTCGTTCGGCCGGACCACGACCGTGCGGCCGTCGATCGTCACGGACGTCGGGTGCTCCGGGACCCGCTGCCGCTGCCGGACCGCGCGCTCCACGACGCGGCGCCACAGCAGCCGGCCCTTGATCTCCGCGACGACGTCGTCCTCGTCACCGGTCGCCACGACCCCCGGGTACAGCTCGGCGACGGTGGTGGAGACCACGCCGGTCTCGCCGAGCGAGGGGAGGACCTGGTCGATGTAGCGCAGGAAGGTGCGGCTCGGGCCGAGCAGCAGGACGCCCGAGCGCTCGAGCACCCGGCGGTGCGCGTACAGCAGGTACGCCGCGCGGTGCAGCGCGACCGCGGTCTTGCCGGTGCCCGGGCCGCCCTGCACCACGAGGGCGCCGGCGAGCTCCGCCCGGATGATCGCGTCCTGCTCGGCCTGGATGGTCGCGACGATGTCGCCCATCCGGCCCGTGCGGCGCGCGGCGAGCGCCGCGAGCAGCGCGCCCTCGCCGGACAGCGCGCCCAGGCGCTCGGCGGCCGCCTCGTCGGCGAGCACCTCCAGGTCCAGCACCTCGTCCTCGACGCCGGTCACGCGCCGGCCGCGGGTCACCAGGTGCCGGCGCTGCACCACGCCGTCGGGACGTGCGGACGTCGCGCGGTAGAACGACTGCGCCGCGGGGGCCCGCCAGTCGGTGAGCATCGACGTGTGGTCCTCGTCGTTGAGCCCGATGCGGCCGATGTACCGCCGCCCGCCCTCGGACAGGTCGAGCCGGCCGAACGCGAGCCGGTCCTCGACGGCCTCCAGGCGGGCCAGCCGGTCCTCGTACAGGGTCGCGAACGCGTCGCGCTCCGACCGGTTCTGCGGCGACCCCGACGGGCCGACCCGGCGGACCTCCGCCAGGCGCTCGCGGGTCTGCGCCCGCAGCGCGTCGAGCCGCGCGTACAGCGCGTCGACGACCTCCTGCTCGGCCGCCAGCTGCGCCTCGATCCCGGTCACCGCGTGCTCCTGTCGCCTCGTCCCGCGGACGCGCCGCACCGGCCCGCGTCCCGCCGCCGCACGCGTCGTCCCGCGCGAGCGGCCGTCCATTATCCGCCATCGGGCCGGTGCCGTGTCACGGGCGTCCGGGTGAGCGTCCGGGTGAGGTCCGGCGCCCGCCGGCAGGACGGTGCGGCCTGCGGGAAGAGCCGGGGGCCCCGCGGTGTTGGGGAGGGGGACGCCACCCCGCGGGGCGGCGCGCAGAGCTTCTGACGAGCACCACAGGAGGACCCCCATGCTGGATCCGAGCGAGATCTACGCCGTCGACCCGGCCGTGGCCGCCGAGGTCGAGGCGCGGACCGCGGGCGGCAGCGGCCCCGTGCTCGTGCACGCGGTGCGCGGGTTCGTGGACGCCGGCGGCGCCGGGCGGCTCGCCGCCGAGCACCTCACCGAGCAGCTGCCGACGGAGCGGCTGGCGACGTTCGACGTCGACCAGCTGCTGGACTACCGGTCGCGCCGGCCCACCGTGACCTTCGACGGCGACCACTGGGGCGAGTACGACGAGCCCGAGCTCGCCGTGGACCTCGTCCGGGACGCCTCGGGCGTGCCGTTCCTGCTCCTGCACGGCGTCGAGCCGGACGTGCAGTGGGAGCGCTTCGTCGCCGCGGTCCGGCAGATCGTCGAGCGCTTCGACGTGCCGCTGACCGTCGGCCTGCACGGCATCCCGATGGGCATCCCGCACACCCGGCCGCTGTCCGTGACCGCGCACGCCAACCGGTCCGACCTGGTCGCCGACTACACCTCCTGGTTCGGCACCGTGCAGGTGCCGGCCGACGCCGGGTCGTTGCTGGAGGTCCGCCTCGGGCAGTCCGGGCACGACGCGATGGGCTTCGCCGTCCACGTGCCGCACTACCTCGCGCAGTCCCCGTACCCGCAGGCCAGCATCACCGCGCTGGAGCACGTGCAGCGGGCCGCCGGGTTGGAGCTCGACCTCGGCGCGCTCACCGCCGCCGCGGAGGAGACGCGCCTCGAGGTGGAGCGGCAGGTCGCCGAGTCGACCGAGGTGTCCACCGTGGTGCACGCGCTCGAGCAGCAGTACGACGCCTTCACCCGGAACATCGGGCGGCCCAGCCTGCTCGCGGACACCTCGGACATCCCGACCGCCGACGAGCTGGGCGCGGAGTTCGAGCGGTTCCTCGCCGAGCAGCGCGGGGACGGCAGCTGAGCAGGGCCCCGGGGGGAGCGCGTCGGGCGTAGGCGCGCGGGCGGTGGCGGGGCCCCGGCCCCGGGCACGGCACAATGGCTCCACGTGACCACCGACCGCCGCGCCCTGATCGTCTGGGCGGTCGCCGTCGGCGCGTACGTCGTGGCGATCATGAACCGCTCGTCGTTCGGTGTGGCGACGCTGGAGGTCTCCGAGCGGTTCGGCGTCTCGTCCGCGCTGCTCGCGACCGTCGCCGTCGCCCAGCTCGTCGTCTACGCCCTGCTCCAGGTCCCGGTCGGGGTGCTGCTCGACCGGTACGGGCCGCGCGCGCTCGTGGCCGCGGGTGCCGCCGTGATGGCGCTCGGGCAGGCCGTGCTGGCGCTCGCGCCGTCCGCGGCGTGGGTCCTGGCCGGCCGGGTGCTGGTCGGCGCGGGCGACGCGCTCACGTTCATCTCCGTGGTCCGCCTGGTGCCCGCGTGGTTCACCGCCCGGCGCGTCCCGCTCATGACGCAGCTCACCGGCAGCCTCGGGCAGCTCGGTCAGGTGCTCTCGGCGGTCCCGGTCGTCGCGCTGCTGCACGCCGGGGGGTGGCGGACGACGTTCCTGTCCGTCGCCGCCGTCGGCGTCGTCGCGTGCGTCGCGGTCCTCGCGGTCGTGCGGGACGCCCCCGGGACCCCGGCCGCCGGCCCCCGCGCGGGGCTGCTGCGACGGTCGTGGCGCCCGGCGCGCGTCCGGCCGCCC
>DAMBCY010000308.1:0-5148 GCA_032056255.1 Cellulomonas sp.
GCGCAGGCGCCGGCCGGAGGGCGTCGCGCCTCGAGCACGACGGCGGCGCCCCGCACGGGTGCGTTCCCGGTCCGGCCACCGGTGGTCAGCCAGGGCTCGGCGGCCCGGTTCGCCGAGCGCGCGCGGGCGCGCCGACGGCTGGCGTGGCGGCAGATCCTCGTCGTGGTCGGCTCCGTCGTGGGCGTCGGCGCGCTGGCCTGGCTGCTCCTGCTCTCCCCGGTCCTGGCGCTGGACACCGCGCAGGTGCGGGTGACCGGGGCGGGCACGGTCGTCGCGGTGGACCAGGTGCGGGCGGTCGTCGACGTCGAGGCCGGGACGCCCCTGACCCGCCTCGACACGGCGGCGCTGCGGACGGCGGTGCTCGACGTGCCCGGCGTGCGGGACGCCACCCTGAGCCGGGACTGGCCGCACGGCCTGACGGTGGCGCTGGTCTCGCGCGAGCCGGTCGCCGCGGTCCCGGAGCAGCCGGACGCCGGCACGGCCGGTGCCGACGGCGACGCGGGCGTGGGCTACGCCCTCGTCGACTCCGAGGGCGTCCAGGTCGGGCGCGCGGACGCCCCGCCGGACGGGCTGCCCGTGGTGGACGTGCCGGTGGGGGAGCAGCGCATCCTGGCGGCGGCGCTCGGCGTGCTCGAGGCGCTGCCGGACGCGCTGCTGGCCGACGTCGGCTCGGTCTCGGCGGGGACGCAGGACACGGTGCGGTTCGTGCTGCGCGACGGTGCCGAGGTCGAGTGGGGGAGCGCGCAGGACGGCGACCTCAAGGCCGCGGTCCTGCAGGCGCTCCGGGCGGCCCCGGAGACCGCGGGCTCGGCCCGGTACGACGTCTCCGCGCCGACCATGCCCGTGGTCGGATGAGGACCGGGACCGATCCGGGGACGACACGCGCGCAGCGGTCGTTGAACCCGTCTTCCGCGCGCCTTACCGTCACGTCTAGACAGAACTGACATAACCATAACCCTCTAGTTGAGGGTGAAGGTTCGTCGTCATCGCAACGAGAGGCACCCACCGTGGCAGCTCCGCAGAACTACCTGGCGGTCATCAAGGTCGTCGGCATCGGCGGCGGCGGCGTCAACGCCGTCAACCGGATGATCGAGGTCGGCCTCAAGGGTGTCGAGTTCATCGCCATCAACACCGACGCCCAGGCGCTGCTGATGTCGGACGCCGACGTCAAGCTCGACGTCGGCCGCGAGCTGACGCGTGGCCTCGGGGCCGGCGCGGACCCGGAGGTCGGCAAGAAGGCCGCGGAGGACCACGCGGAGGAGATCGAGGACGTCCTGCGCGGCGCCGACATGGTCTTCGTCACCGCGGGGGAGGGCGGCGGCACCGGCACCGGCGGGGCGCCCGTCGTGGCCCGGATCGCCCGCTCGCTCGGCGCGCTGACCATCGGCGTCGTCACCCGCCCGTTCACCTTCGAGGGCCGCCGGCGCGGCGTGCAGGCGGACTCGGGCATCGAGGCGCTGCGTGCCGAGGTCGACACCCTCATCGTCATCCCCAACGACCGGCTGCTGTCGATCTCCGACCGCTCGGTCTCGGTCCTGGACGCGTTCCGCTCCGCCGACCAGGTGCTGCTGTCCGGCGTCCAGGGCATCACCGACCTCATCACCACCCCCGGCCTGATCAACCTGGACTTCGCGGACGTGAAGTCCGTGATGCAGGGCGCGGGCTCCGCGCTCATGGGCATCGGGTCCGCGCGCGGCGAGGACCGCGCGGTGCAGGCCGCGGAGCTGGCGATCTCCTCGCCGCTGCTCGAGGCCAGCATCGACGGCGCGCACGGCGTGCTGCTGTCGATCCAGGGCGGCTCCGACCTCGGCCTGTTCGAGATCAACGAGGCCGCGCGCCTGGTCCAGGAGGCCGCGCACCCGGAGGCGAACATCATCTTCGGCGCGGTGATCGACGACGCCCTCGGGGACGAGGTGCGCGTGACCGTGATCGCCGCGGGCTTCGACGGCGGGTCGCCGGTGGTCCGGCGTGACGGCCGGGCGCTCGGCCAGGTCAGCGCGGGGGGCGCGGCCGGCCGTCCCGCTGCGATCCCGCCCGCCGCCGCGGTGCCCACGACGACCGCGGCGCACGCCGCCGTCCAGCCGCACCCGGTCGGGCCGGACGACGAGCAGCAGGCGTCCGACGTCCCCGCCTTCCTCAGCCCCGACGCGGCCGGCACCAGCCAGCTCGAGGTCCCGCGGATCTTCGAGGAGGAGGTCGCCCGCCGCAAGGAGGACGACCTCGACGTGCCCGACTTCCTCAAGTAGTCGCGTGACCGGCCCGGGAGCCCGCGAGGCCGAGGACCCCGGGGTGGAGGTGCCGCCCGTGCTGGAGGTCGACCTCGGCCCCGGCGTCCGGGCCGGTTTCACCACCCGGGCAGGCGGCGTCAGCGCACCGCCGTGGGACACCCTCGACCTCGGCCTGGGCGTCGGGGACGCCCCGGGGCACGTCCGGGCCAACCGCGCGCGCGTCGCCGCGTGGGCGGGCACCCCGGTCGCCTGGGCCCGGCAGGTGCACGGCACCCTGGTGCACGTCGTCACCGGCCCCGACGACGCGCGCCGGGACGCCGTGGCCGAGGTCGACGCGCTGGTGACGGCAGCGCCGGGCACGGCGGTCGGGATCCTGGTGGCCGACTGCGTCCCCGTGCTCCTCGCCGACCCGACCGCCGGGGTGGTCGCCGCCGTGCACGCCGGCCGGCGCGGCCTCGTCGCCGGCGTCGTGCAGGCCGCGCTCGACGCGATGGCCGCGCGCGGCGCCGATGCGGCCCGGGTGCGGGCCGTGGTCGGCCCGGCGATCAGCGGGCCGCGCTACGAGGTCCCCGAGCCGATGCAGCGCGAGGTCGCCGCCGTCGTCCCGGAGGCGGCGTGCCGCACCGTGTGGGGCACGGCCGGGCTCGACCTGCCGGCCGGGGTCGCAGCCGTCCTCGCCCGGGGCGGCGTGCGCGACGTCCTCCTGACGGGCTGGTGCACCGCCACCGACGACCGGTTCTTCTCCCACCGCCGCGCCCGGCGGGCGGGGACGGCGACGGGCCGGTCGGCGGGCGTGGTGGCCCTGACCGGCCGCTGACCCGCCGCTGACCGGCGGCTGCCCGGCCGCCGACCCGGACGGTCCTGCCGTGCCGCGGCGCGACACGCCGCGTGTCGCAACCCGGCGGCACCGGCTCCCGTTGCTAGCGTGACGTCGCAGGACGTTTCAGTTTTTCAGGGATTTTGCAGGGATGGAGTGATCGCGATGGCCGGAGCGCTGCGCAAGACCATGCTCTACCTCGGGCTTGCCGACGACCGGGGCGAGCACGACCAGTACGTCGACGAGTACGACGAGCCGGAGGCGACCGTGGGACAGGACTACGAGGCGGAGGTCACGCCGCTGCACCGCACGGCCGCCGCCGAGCGCCCGGTCGAGCGTCCCGCGGCCGCGTCCGCCCCCCGGCACGACGGCGAGGTCCGCCGCATCACGACGATCCACCCGCGCTCGTACAACGACGCGCGCAAGATCGGCGAGGCGTTCCGGGAGAACACCCCGGTGATCATGAACCTGTCCGACATGGACGACTCCGACGCCAAGCGTCTCGTCGACTTCGCCGCGGGCCTGATCTTCGGGCTGCACGGCGCCATCGAGCGCGTCACCAACAAGGTGTTCCTGCTGTCGCCGTCCTCGGTCGAGATCACGGGCGACGGCCGCCCGGCCGAGGCCCCGCGCGCCGGCTTCTTCAACCAGAGCTGACGGGGATCGGGGAGACTGGGGCGCGTGAACCTCGTCCTCGGCCTGCTGCAGCTCGTCGTCCTGGCCTTCATCCTCGTCCTGCTCGTGCGGCTGGTCCTCGACTGGGTGCAGTACTTCGCCCGTGACTGGCGCCCGCGCGGCGCCGCGCTCGTGGTCGCGGAGATCACCTACTCGGTGACCGACCCGCCGCTGCGTGCGCTGCGGCGGGTGATCCCGCCCGTGACCCTCGGCTCCGTCCGCCTCGACCTGGCGTTCCTGGTGCTGATGCTCGGCTGCTCGTTCCTGCTCTCCCTGCTGGGCTGGCTCGCGCTGTGACCCGCGAGCCGGTACGGCTCACCGGCCACCCGGCCGGACCCCGCGTCCCGCCAGCACGGCGGGTCGCGTGCACAACCCGGATTGTCCGCTACGGTGGCCCGAGGTGGTCGGCGGACTGCCACCGGCTCGACCCAGTACGACCGAAGAGGTGACGACGATGGCACTGCTGACGGCAGACGACGTCCTGAACAAGAAGTTCCAGGCGACCAAGTTCCGAGAGGGTTACGACCAGGACGAGGTCGACGACTTCCTCGACGAGGTCGTGAACACCCTCCGGGAGACCCAGAACGAGAACGAGGACCTCAAGGCGAAGCTCGCCGCGGCCGAGCGCCGCATCGCGGAGCTGAGCCGGCAGGGCGCGCAGGCCGCGTCGGCCCCGAAGCCCGAGGCCGAGAAGCCCGCCGCGGCCCCGGTGCCCGCTCCCGCTCCTGCTCCCGTCGTGTCCGCCCCGGCGCCTGCGCCGGCCGTGTCCGCCCCCGTGGCGCCGCAGCGGCAGAGCGAGCCCGAGTCCGCGACCGGCATGCTCGCCCTGGCCCAGAAGCTGCACGACGACTACGTGCGCAGCGGCCAGGAGGAGGGCGACCGGATCGTCAACGAGGCCAAGGGCCAGGCGCAGCGCATCGTCCGCGAGGCCGAGGAGACGTCCGCGCGGACGCTCAGCGAGCTGGAGCAGGAGCGGTCGGTCCTGGAGCGCAAGATCGACGAGCTCCGGGTCTTCGAGCGCGACTACCGCACCCGCCTGAAGAGCTACCTGGAGAACCTGCTCGGGGACCTGGACAACCGTGCCAGCGCCCTGCCGCAGCGCGGTGCCCAGGGCGCGACGCCCTCCGCCGACCGCATCTGACGCCGCCCCTGCCGCACGGCAGGCACGCGCCGCACGTCACCCACGACACACCACGCCCGCACCGTCGGGCGTGGTGTGTTGTGCGTCCCGGCGGCGGGCGCATACTCTCTCCGGACTCATGACGAAAGAGGACCTCGTGGCCATCAACGACTCGCTCAGCGCGCCCGCCCCCCGCACGCTCCCCGACCTGACGGACGCTGCCACCCGGTTCCCGGTGCGCGCGGGTGAGGAGCCCTGGACCGACGAGGAGGTGCAGGAGGTCGCGACGGAGCTGCTCGCCGAGAGCG
>DAMBCY010000309.1:0-5095 GCA_032056255.1 Cellulomonas sp.
CGAGCCCGGGCATCTCCACGTCGAGCAGCAGGATGTCGAAGTCCGGGCGGTAGGCCGCCACGACCTCCTCGCCGTCCGCGAACCGGCGCACGGTGAACTGCTCGCCGTGCTCGCTCTCGTACCGTCGCAGGTAGTCGACGAGGAGGGCCGCGCTCGCGGGGTCGTCCTCGACGATGCCGATCCTGATCACAGTGTGCCGATTTCTCCGGGGGGTCTCAGCACCCACGGGGGTGGGTGCGACGCGTCCCGGGACCCCTGCGTCCGCACGTCCCCCTCGACGCGCGAACGGACCCCGGCGAGTCGGCCCGATGCTAGGCGACCCTCCCTTGACGTGTCATCCACGCAGCGTGGCGGCCCGCGACGACGCGATGCCCGGCGCGGACGCCGCTGGGCGGACGCCGTCGTCACGTCGTCCACGGCTGTCGCATCCGGCTCCGCGGATCCATCATCAGGACGACGAGCCGGCCGCCACCGGTACGGCCCCCGACGAAGGAGAGACGATGGCCTCCATCCGCAGCGTGGTCGTGCCGGTGTCCGACCTGGACGCCGCCAAGAAGGTGTACGCGGCCCTGCTGGGCGCCCCGCACACCGACCAGCCGTACTACGTCGGTTTCGACGTCGACGGTTTCGAGGTCAGCCTGACGCCGACCGGCGGCACGGGTGGGCCGGTGGCCTACGTGGACGTGGACGACCTGGATGCCGCGCGGGCGACGCTGCTCGCCGCCGGGGCGACCGAGCGCAGCGCGCCGCAGCAGGTGGCTCCGGGCGCGCGGGTGTGCGTGCTCGAGGACGGTGACGGCAACCCGATCGGGCTCCGCGGCGCCTGAGCTCGCGGGCTCCGCGGCGCCTGAGCTCGCGGGCTCCGCGGCGCCTGAGCTCGCGGCTCCGCCAGGCCCCTGCGTCACGTCGGGACGCCCCTCGCCTCCTCGGCCTGCGCCTCGCCCTCGATCGCCCGCACCACGGCCGCGGCGAGGTCGTCCGGCCGGGAGAGCTGCGGCCAGTGCCCCGTGGGCAGCTCGACGACGGTCACGTCCCGCACCCGGGCGAGCTCCTGCACGTACGGGTGGCCCTGTGCCAGCAGCTCCCGCAGCACCTCTTCGGGCATGGTCGAGGTGATGAGGGTGACGGGCACGTCGTAGCGCCGCTCGTCGTGGAGCCGCTGCGGGCCGTTCGCGACCAGCGGCGGCACCGACAGCGACCGGGCGCGCAGGTCGGCGCGGACCTCCTCGGTGAGCCCCTCGAGCTCCTGCTCCTCGAACACCCCCCAGTCGGGCAGCGGCACGACGCCGTCGACCACGGGCAGCTCGTCGTTGACGACGCCCCCGTCGGCCAGCGGCCCGCTGTCCACGTAGACGACCTGCTCGACCCGGTCCGGCCGGGCGTCGGCGACCGCGTGCGCGACGGCACCGCCGCCGCTGTGCCCGACGACCACCACCGGGCCCGCCAGGCGGTCCAGCAGCGCGACGACCGCGGCGGCCTGGTCGGCGAGGGTGAGGTCCGCGACCTCGTCCGCCGCGCCGCCCGCACCGAGCGGCGTGACGGGGTGCGGGGTGTGCCCGGCGGCGGTGAGCGCCGCGGAGACCGGCGCCCAGGAGGACGCGTCGAGCCAGAACCCGGGGATGAGGATGACGTCCATGGCCCGACGGTAGCGGCGACCCCCGACACCGGCCCGGGGTCAGCGGGCGACGGTGAACCCGGTCGAGCCGTCGTCCGCCGCGTCCTCGACCCGGACCCCGCTCACCCCGGCGGACGGCGGTCCGTGGTGCGCCCACGCGACCAGGGTCTCGACCGCCTCGGCCGGTCCGGTGACCAGCGCCTCGACGCTGCCGTCGGCCCGGTTGCGCACCCAGCCGGCCAGGCCCAGGCGGCGCGCCTCGGCGACGAGCGACACCCGGAAGCCCACACCCTGGACCCGGCCCCGCACGACGAGGCGGCGGGTGCGGGACGGGCCGGCGGTCATCAGGTCAGTCTGCGCGGGGTACCGGAGCGGCACCAGCGGTCCCCGGGCGGGGCACCGACCGGCCGGGTCAGCGGTCGCCCCGGCGCAGCGGCACGCCGAAGACCGACGGCTCGGGCGCGGCCAGGGTGTCGAGGCCCTCGGGCACGGGCGGCAGGCCGTCGTCCGGCGTCGCGCCGACCCACACGCGCCAGAGGGTCGTGCCGGCGTCCCGGTGCAGCAGCCCGGGGGCGACCAGCAGCGCGCGGCGCCCGGCCCGCTCCTGCTGCGCGCGCAGCCCCGCGGCGAGCTCCGCGGGCGTGGGTGGCACGAAGCCGACCACCTGGTTCCGGCAGAGCACGACCACCGCGGCGTCCCTGCTCGCGTCCAGCCGGACCTCGACCGGGACCGCGGTGCCGACGGCGCGTTCGACGGCGGTCAGCACCCCGCCCAGCGCGGTCTGCAGCCCGCGGGCCTCGGCGGCGTGGAACCCGGGCCCGACGTCGGCGGCGACGCGGGTCCTGCGCAGCGGTGTCACGGGGTCCAGCCTGCCAGAGCGGGGCCCGGCGTCGGCCTCAGGAGGCGAGCAGCCCGAGCCGGCGCGCCACGGGGGCGGCCCGCACCACGGACCGCGCCGTCAGCCCCCGGGCCGAGACCAGCAGGTCCACCACGGGCCGGGACGCGGGGAACAGCCGGGCGCCGACGGTGTAGCGGGAGTCGAACCCGGGGTCGAAGAACGGGGCGTCCGTGCTGCCGAGCAGGTAGGTCAGGAGCGCGACCCGGCCGACGGACCCGGGGCTGTACCGCCGGTGCTGCTCGGCGTACGCGTCGAGGAACCCGAAGTACGCGCCGCCGGAACGGACCCCGTACCCGATCCACTGCGTCTGCCCCCCGGCGGCGAGCCGGACGACCGCGAGGTCCCCGTCCCGCCGGAACCCGGCCGTGACCTGCCGGAACCAGCGCTCGGCCACCGGCTCCAGCCGCAGCGCCGACCCCCCGCGGCCGGCGTCGCCCTTCCACCCGGCCACCTGCAGCTCGACGAACTGGTCCTCGGCCGTGGGGTCGGCGGAGATGTCGTGCAGCTCGAGCGGACCGCCGGCCTCCCGCGCCAGCCCGCGCGCGCAGCGGAGCAGGTTCTTCCGTTCGTCCCGCGGCAGGTGGCCGAGCGCGAGCGGCGGGTCGACGAGGACGCCGTCGACCAGGGGCCCGACCGGCGGCAGCGTGAGGGCCTCGCGCGGGGCGAACGCCCCGACGTCCCGGCGCCGCTCCCAGGCCCGGACCGGAGTCGTCCGCACCACCTCCGCGAGCGCGTCCGCCAGCGGTCCCTCGCCGGGGAACCGGCGCAGCAGCACCAGCCCCGGCAGCCCGAGGCCCCGCATGCCGCGCAGCAGCGCCGTCAGCGCCTCCACCTCGCGGCCGGCCCGGACCAGCGGGTGGTGCCGGTCGGAGTGCACGGTCGCGAACGCGCCGCCGGTGGTCGCGGCGAGCAGGGGGACGTGCGGCGCGACCGGCTTGGTCGTGACGGCCAGCGCGGCCAGCCACTCCCGGCCCTCCTGCACCACGACGACCCGCACGTCCGCCGCCTCGTCGCCGCGGTGGCGCGCGGGCACGAGGTACCGGGGGTCGAGGTACATGTTCGGCGCGGTCGCGTGGGCGGCCAGCCGGTGCCAGGCCTGCACGTCGGCGTCGGTGACCTCCCCCAGCGGGATCATCCGGATGTGCACGACGGTCTCCCCTGCGATCGCGACCCCGCGGACGCCGGGCCGAGCCGAGGTTATTGCCCGATTTGCCCCTGTCTGCCCCGCGCCTCGGGTGAAGCGGGATCGACCCGGCGCCCGCGCGGGACCCGACGCCTCGGCGCCGCACCCGTCCGGGAGCATCTGCCCTGCTCACGCGCCCGCACCGCCCGGTGGCGCTGCCGGGGCCCTCGCCGGCGCCGGCGCGACGATCCCCCGATCGGACGTCACCTGGACGGGGGACGCGAGTCCCCCCGCCCGTTCCCCGTCCGCCCTCCGGAGGCCGCCCCTTCCCCCTACGCTGCTGACCAGCGGGCTCACGCCCACCCCGTACCGCACCAGCCAGGGAGCCTCATGGAGATCGCCGGTCTCGTCCTCGTCGTCCTCGTCTCGGTGGCCGCGCTGCTGGTCCTGACGGTCGTCGGGTTCGTCTACGCGAAGGTCCGGTTCAAGATCGCGACCCCCGACGAGGCCCTGATCATCACCGGGCGCAAGAGCGGGACCCCCGTCATCAACCCGGAGACCGGCGACGAGAGCACCGACCTGTCCGGCCAGCGCGTGGTCATCGGCGGCGGCACGTTCGTCAAGCCGATCTTCGAGCAGGTCGTGCGGCTCTCGCTCGCGTCGCAGAGCTTCCCCGTGGCCGCGGAGGACGCGACCACCAAGAGCGGCGTCGGCGTCACCCTGCGCAGCATCGCCGTGGTCAAGGTCGGCGGCACCGAGCGCATGGTCCGTGCGGCCGCCCAGCGGTTCGCCGGCCGCAGCCAGGAGCAGGTGATCGAGCAGCAGACCAGCGAGGTCCTGGTCGGCGTGCTCCGCACCATCGCGGGCACGCTGACCGTCGAGTCGATCCTCTACGAGCGCCAGGACTTCTCCAAGGAGGTCAAGGACATCGCGGTGCCGATGCTCGCCGAGCGCGGCCTCGTCCTGGAGAACTTCGAGATCCAGACCGTCGAGGACACCGGCGAGTACATCCGCAACCTCGGCCGGCCGCGCGCCGCCGCCGTCGCGCGGGACGCCGAGATCGCCGAGGCGCAGGCGCGGCAGGAGAGCACCGAGCGCTCCAACGAGGCCGCCGTGCAGATCGCCGAGTCCAACAAGGCGCTCGCGCTGCGCAACGCCGAGATCGCCCAGCAGACCGCGAAGGCCCGCGCGGACGCGGAGGCCGCGCAGGAGCGCGCCGAGGCCGAGGCGCAGCAGGCCGTCCTCGTCGAGCAGGAGCAGGTGGCGCTGCGCCGGGCCGCGCTGCGCGAGCAGGAGCTGCAGACCGAGGTCCGCAAGCCCGCCGAGGCCCGCAAGTACGAGGCCGCGCAGGAGGCCGACGCGCGCAAGTACGCCGCCGAGCAGGAGGCCGAGGCCGCCAAGACCACGGCGATCCGCAAGTACGAGGCCGAGGCGCAGCGCACCACCGCCCAGGCCGACG
>DAMBCY010000310.1:0-932 GCA_032056255.1 Cellulomonas sp.
GCCCGGTTCCCGGTCGGCGTCGTCACCGGGGTGCTCGGCGCCCCCTACCTGCTCTGGCTGCTCGCCAGGACCAACCGCACCGGAGGCAGTCTGTGACCCACCCCGCGACGACCGGCGCGCACACCCTCGCGGTGCGCGGGGCGAGCATCGGGTACGACGACCGGCTCGTCGTGCAGGACATGACCCTGGAGGTCCCCACCGGCCGGATCACGACCATCGTCGGGGCGAACGCCTGCGGGAAGTCCACGCTGCTGCGGGCCATGGCCCGGCTGCTGCGGGTGCGCTCCGGGGCGGTGCTGCTCGACGGCACCCCCATCGACACCCTCCCCTCGCAGGAGGTCGCCACGGTCCTCGGCCTGCTGCCCCAGTCGCCGGTCAGCCCGGAGGGGATCGCGGTGGCCGACCTGGTCGGTCGTGGCCGGTACCCCCACCAGGGCTGGTTCCGCCGGTGGACCCGCGAGGACGACGCCGCCGTCGAGGAGGCCCTGGCCGCCACCGACATCCTCGACCTCGCCGACCGCCCGGTCGACGAGCTGTCCGGCGGGCAGCGCCAGCGGGTCTGGATCGCGATGGCGCTCGCCCAGCAGACCGACGTGCTGCTGCTCGACGAGCCCACGACCTTCCTGGACCTCAGCCACCAGGTCGACGTGCTCGACCTGCTCACGGACCTGAACCGGTCGCGCGGCACCACCATCGTGCTGGTGCTGCACGACCTCAACCTCGCCAGCCGCTACACCGACCACCTCGTGGCGCTGCGCGACGGGCGCCTGGTGGCCCAGGGCCCGCCGCGGGACGTGGTCACCCCCGAGCTCGTGACCGAGGTGTTCGGCCTGCGCGCGCAGGTCGTGCCCGACCCGGTGTCGGGCACGCCCCTGGTCGTGCCGATCGGGCGGCACCACGCGGCACCGGTCCTGCCGCGCGGCTGAGCGGGG
>DAMBCY010000310.1:942-5071 GCA_032056255.1 Cellulomonas sp.
CCCGCCCCGCCGGGCTCACGCGGTGCCGATGCCGACCCCGTCGTGGACCGGGCGGGCGCGGGAGTCGAGCATCGTCAGCACCAGCCGCGACGGGGCCAGCGCCTCGACGGTGTGCGGCAGCCGGGTGTCGAGGTGGATGACGGCCCCGGGGACCAGGTCGGTCGTGCGCCCCCCGGCGCCGACCCGCAGGTGGCCGTCCAGCGCCTGGAGCAGGACGGGCATCGCCGCGGTGTGCTCCGTGAGGGCTCGGGGCGCCGGTGCTCGCCCGCCTGATCGCGTCCCGGGTCGGCGCGCTGCGGCGGCACGCGTTCCTGGTGCCCGCGGCCGGCCTGGTCGGGGCGCTGCTGATCCTGCTCGCGGACGCGACGGTCCGGGCGGTCCTCGGTGCCGAGGGGGCGACGTCGGTGCCCACCGGCATCCCCACGGCGCTGCTCGGCGGCCTCGTCGTCGTCGTCCTCGCCCTCCGGCTGCGGGACGCCCAGGCCGCCCGGGCCGTGACGTCCGGGCGCACGGGGCTGCGCACGCGGCGGCGGTTCGTCGTCGCGCTGGTGCTGGTGGCGGTGCTGCTGGTCGTCGCGGTGGTGGTCGCGCTGCTCGCCGGGAGCCTGTGGCTGCGCACCGGCGACCTCGCCCTGTGGCTGCGGGGCGGCGCGCCCGACCTGGTCGCCCGCGCCCTCGGCGAGCGCGGGCCCCGGACCGCGGCCGCCGTGCTCGCCGGGGCGGCGCTCGCGCTGTCCGGGTCGGTCGTGCAGAGCACCGTGCGCAACCCGCTCGCGGAGCCCGGCCTGCTCGGCATCACGGCCGGCGCCGGCCTGGGCGCGGTGGTCGTCGTGACCTCCGGCGCCGGGGGCCGTCCGGCGCTGATCGCGATGGCCCTCGTGGTCGGGCTCGGCACGTTCGCGCTCGTCACGGCGCTGGCCTGGCGCGGGGGTCTGCTGCCGGACCGGTTCGTGCTGATCGGGATCGGCGTCGGGTACGCGCTGCACGCCGTCACGACGTTCCTGCTGCTGCGCTCCGACCCGTGGGAGACGCCGCGGATCCTCACCTGGCTGTCCGGCACCACCTACGGCCGCACTCTGCCGGACGTCGTCCCGGTGGCCGTCGCCCTGGTGCTCGCGACCCCGCTGGTGCTCGGCATGCGCCGCCGGCTCGACCTGCTCGCGATCGACGAGGACACCCCGCGCATCCTCGGCGTCCGGACCGAGCGCACCCGCCTCGCCCTGCTCGCGCTCGCCGCGGTGCTCGCCGCCGTGGCCGTGGTCGCGGTGGGCGTGGTCGGGTTCGTCGGTCTGGTCGCCCCGCACCTGGCGCGGTCGCTCGTCGGGCCGCGGCACGGGCGGTCCGTGCCGGTCGCGATGCTGCTCGGCGCGCTGCTGGTCTGCGTCGCCGACACCCTCGGCCGCACGCTGATCGCGCCGTCCCAGCTGCCGGCCGGCCTGATGATCGCCCTGATCGGCGCCCCGTACTTCGTCTGGCTCCTGCGCCGCACGCACACCTGAGCCCCGCGGCGCGTCCCGCCCGGCGTCCCGTCCCGTGCCGCGGGGTACGCCCGGCGGTCACCTTCGTCCAGGAGGTGACCCGCCGCGTCGCGGTGGCGCGCGGTGCGGTCACGATGCGGAGCGACGGGCGGCGCGTGCCCCGCGCGACCGGCGGCCCCGTCGGTGACGAGGAGTCCCCATGCCCACCCGGCGCCTGCCCCGGCCCCGCGAGCTCGCCCCGCTGCTGCACCCCGCCCCGGTCGACCTGAACCCGACGCGACGTCGGCTGGCGGCCGCGCACACCCTGGAGGACCTGCGCCGCCTGGCGGCCCGCCGGGTGCCGCGGGCGATCTTCGACTACGTCGACGGCGCCGCGGAGTACGAGGTCACGCTGCGCCGCGCCCGGCGGCTGTTCCGCGAGCTCGAGCTCGTGCCGTCGGTGCTGCAGGGCGTCGCCGAGGTCGACACCTCGCGGACGGTCCTCGGCCGGCGTTCTGCGTTCCCGTGGGTCTACACGCCGACCGGCGTCACCCGGGTCATGCACCACGAGGGCGAGCGGGCGGTGGCGCGCTCCGCGGCCCGGTCCGGGGTGCCGTACGGGCTGTCGCTCATCTCGACCACGTCGATGGAGGACGTCGCCGCCGCGGCCCCGACCGGGCGCAACTGGCTCGGCACGGGGGTGCCGGCCGACCGGGACCTCGCGCGCCGGTCGCTCGACCGCGCGAAGGCCGCGGGCTACGAGGCGCTGGTGGTCCACGTCGACGCCCCGACCCCCGGCGCGCGGCTCAGGGACCGGTACAACGGGCTGACGATCCCGCCGCGGCCGACGCTGAGGACCATCGCCGACGGCGCGCTGCACCCGGCCTGGTGGTTCGACCTGTTCACCACCGAGCCGATCGCGTTCCCGAACGTGCACGTCCCGGCCGGCGGCTCGGTGCACCAGATCTCCTCCCAACTCGGCAACCCCGCCGCGACGCTCGACGACTTCGCGTGGCTCGCGGCGCAGTGGGACGGGCCGGTGGTCGGCAAGGGCCTGGTCACGCCCCGGGACGCGCGCCGCCTCGTGGACGCCGGGGCCGTCGGCGTCGTGCTGTCCACGCACGGCGGGCGGCAGCTCGACCAGGGGCCGCTGCCGCTGCGCGTGCTGCCCGAGGTCGTCGCCGAGGTCGGCGGTGAGGCGGACGTGTTCGTCGACACCGGCGTGCTGCACGGGTCCGACGTGGTCGCGGCGGTGACGCTCGGCGCCACCGGGGTGTTCCTCGGCCGGGCGTACCTGTACGGGCTCATGGCCGGCGGCGAGCGCGGCGTCGACCGGGTCGGGGAGATCCTCGGCGAGCAGGTCACCCGCGTGCTGCGCCTGCTCGGCGTGCGCTCCCTGGGCGAGCTGACCCCGGACCACGTGCGCCTGCCCTGAGCCGGCACCGGCCGCCGGGGTCCCGCGCGGCGCCGGGATGCCGCAGGTCGGGGGGCGACCCGGGCGAACCCCCTGGACCCGCGGCGCCCCGGCGCCGCGGGCCGTCAGGACGCGACCTCGCGAGCCGCCGGGGCGCCCGGCTCGCGCATGATCCGCAGCACGCTCGCCTCCGACACCTCGTAGCCCTCGTCCCGCACGAGCGCCCGCACCCGGCGGTGACCCCACGTGGGGTGCGCCGCGGCGTGCGCCCGGACGGCGGCGACCAGGCCCGCGTTCCCCCGTACCGGGGCGGGCCACGGGCCCTTCGTCGCGGCCGCGCCGGCCCGGGCGCGCGCCTGCCGGCGCCGCCACGTCCGTTCTGGGATGCCGAGCAGCGCGCACCACCTCGACGTCGGCATCCCAGCCGACACCCGGATCACCTCGAGGTCGTCGAAGGGCCCAGCCGGCCCCCCGCGCTCGTCTTCCACACCTCGATCTCGATCTCCGCCCGGCGCAGCTCCCGGATGAGATCGGACAGCTCGGCCTCGAGCTGTCGCACCCGGCTCGACGAGCGCGCCCCGCCCGCGGCGAGCGCGGCCCGGCCGGCCTCGACGAACTCGGCCTTCCACCGCCCGACGGACTGCTCCGAGACGTGCTCCCGGCGAGCTGCCTCGACGATCGTCACCTCCCGGGCCAGCACCGCCAGGACGGTCCGCTCCTTCTTCTCGGCCGGGATCACCGGTGGCCTCCCCATGCGTCACTCCTTTTCTTGGGACGACATAACGGTTCTGCCACATTTCCTGACGCAGTCGGGAGAGTGGCGCGAAACGCTTACCCAACCCTATTTGTGGCCGATGGTCGAGGTGTTCCCCCGATCGAAGGAGATGCTTGATATCCCTGCTCAGGGCCGATGGGACCGCCGTGGATCGCCGTCGTCGGCGCTTGTCGGACCTGTCGGTGCAGACAAAGACCGCACCGCGGCCGGGGTGATGGCAATGGGTGCGGCGGGCAGCGCGGTTTTCGCTTTCTCGCGGCTGCGCGCCGAGGCCGCGGGAACGCGGGACCCCGCGGATCCGGAGCGGACGTCGCGACGGTGCGCGGCGCTGCGCACGCCGACCGGCTGGGGGCGCGGCTGGTCGTGGTGGGCTCCGACGAGTGGCGCCGGGCGCGGGACGCGCAGGTCGTGCCCGTGGCGCTCGGGGACGACGCCGAGGAGGACGGCCGCGTCCTGGACGAGGTCAGCCGGCCGCTGGTGGAC
>DAMBCY010000311.1:0-5065 GCA_032056255.1 Cellulomonas sp.
GCCGGGCAGCCCGAACCAGAGGTTCCCGACGACCACGACCGGGACGAACAGCACGCCCTGCGTCACCGACATGATCGTGGCGGGGACCGCGCGGCCGGTGGCCTGGAACAGCGAGGTCAGCAGGCCGGCGAACCCGTTGGCGACCATGGCGACGAGCTGCGCCGTGAGGATCGTCACGCCGACCGCGAGCACCGACCGGTCGGGCACGAAGGCGGCGAACACCTGCTCGCGGAACAGCAGGACGCCGGCGGAGAACAGCACGGCGATCACGCTCACGGCGGTCGCCGAGGCGCGCAGGGCCGCCCGGAGCCGCTCCCGGTCGCCGGCGCCGAAGGCGTAGGCCAGGAGCGGCAGCACGCCGAGCGTCACGCCCATCACCAGGAACTCCGGGACCTGCGCGATCCGCACCGCGACCCCCATCGCCGCCAGCGGACCGTCGCCGTAGGCCGCCGCGAGGTTGTTCAGCACCAGCGACGTCACGATGAGGAACGACGCCTGCAGCAGCTCGCTGACCCCGACGCCCAGCACCGGCCGGACGACCGCGCGGGAGAGCGTGAACCACCGCGGGGCGAGGCTCATGTGCGCGCTGTTCCGGTGCAGCCAGGTCGCGAAGTACGCGACGGCCAGCAGGTTCGCCAGACCGACCGCGAGCCCCGCTCCGGCGACGCCCCAGTGCAGCACCAGGATGAAGAGCAGGTCGAGGAGCAGGTTCGCGACCGTCGAGGCCACCAGGCCGATCATCACCTGCCGCGAGGCGCCCTCGGCCCGCACCAGCTGCTCCAGGCAGAACGCGGCGGCCAGCACGGGGACGAACGCGAGCATCACCCCGACGTAGGAGCCGGTGGCGGAGGCGGTCGCGGAGTCCGCCCCGAGCAGGGAGACCAGCGGACGCAGGGCGAGCAGGCCCGCCCCGCCGGCGACGGCGCCCACCACCACCGAGCCCCAGAGCGCGAAGGACGAGACCCGGCGGATCTCGCCGGCCTGCGCGGGATCGCGCTCGGCGGCGCCGAGCAGCCGGGACACGAAGGTCCCGCCGCCGACGCCGAAGACGTTGCCGACCGCCATGACCAGGCCCAGCACGGGCGAGCCGAGGGTGATGGCGGCGAGCAGCGTGGTGTCGTGCAGCGAGCCGACGACGCCGGCGTTGACGAGGTTGTAGAGGGCGCCGACGACCATCGCGACGGCCATCGGCACGCAGAGGTGCACGAGGGCGCTGACGACCGGCGCGGAGGACAGGTACCAGCGGTTGCTGCCGACGGCGTCGGCCGCGCCGGGGTGCTGTGCGGGCTCGGGCATCTCGGTGCTGTCGGGGCTGGTGGTGCTCATGGCTGCTCCCGTTCCGGGCAGGGTCGAGCGCGCGCCGGCGGACGCCGGCACGGGGGAGGTCTCTGGTGGTGTGCGGTCGTGCAGGCGCGGCCGGGCCGCGCAGGGTCGGGGCCGGTGCGCCTAGCGGGTGGGCCGCGGCAGCGCCGCGGCGACCTTGGTGAGCAGCGCGAGCAGGGTCGCGCGCTCGTGCTCGTCCAGCGGGGCGAGGATGGTGTCGTCCGCGGCGCTCATCGCGGCGCCGAAGCCGGCGGTGAGCCCGGCGCCCTCGGGGGTGGCGTAGACGCGCTTGCTGCGCGCGTCGCCCTCCTCGGTGCGCCGCTCGACCAGGCCGCGTCGCTCGAGCCCCTGCAGGAGGCTCGAGACGCTGGCGGCGCTGGTCCGGGTGATCTGGGCGATGTCGCGCTGGATCGCGCCGGGGTTCTGGGTGAGGTAGCCGAGCACGAAGCCCTGCTCGTGGGTGAGGTCGCGGCTGCGGATCCAGTCCTCGCCGGCCTTGCGCTGCGCCCAGCCGATCCAGCGCAGCAGCTCCAGGCTGCTCGCCGGCAGGGCCTCGTCCTCATCCATATTCAGAACACTAAGTATTTGATGCCTAACTGTCAACGGGTGCTGCCGCGCGGCACCGGGGTGCCCAGTTCCGGGCCGCGGGAGCGGACGGTCGACCCCGAGGTGCGGGACGCGGCCGGTACCAAGCCCTTCGGCGGGTCTCCGGCCTCGACGGCAACGGCACCGAGCCCCGGCCACCCCCTGACCGGCAGGCCCGTCGGAGAAGTCCGCACGATCCCGAACGCTTCTCGCCCCGGTCGAGCGCCTCCCGGCACTAGATTCGCGACGAGGTCGGCCGTCGATCCTCGCGTGCACTCCCGGCTGCGCCGGACACCGCGCGCTCGTGCGTCCTCATCAGCGGAAACCGGGGCATTCGTGGGCTCTCTCTCGACGCCGGCACGTCGGACCGTCCCCCTGCGCCGGGGCTCACGATCGCGACCGCGCCCCCACGTCACCACGACGCTCGTGGTCGTCGCGCTGCTCAGCAGCCTGCTCGGGACGGCGGGCACCTCCTCGGCCGCAGGCCCCGCGCGCGCGGAGGTCCCGGCCGGGACGCTCGCACCTGCTTCCGGTGTGCTCCAGGTCGCCGCGAAGGCACTCACCCTGACGCCGGTCCCGACCGTCTCCGGCTCGCCGGTGGTCGGCGCGACCCTGACCGCCAAGCCCGGGACCTGGGCGCCCGCGCCGGTGACCCTGAAGTACCAGTGGTACCGCGGCACGTCGGTGATCGCCGGCGCCACAAAGCCGACGTACAAGCTCACGACCGCCGACGCCGGCACGAGGACCACCGTGCGCGTGACCGGGTCGAAGACCGGGTTCACCGGCGTCAGCAGGACCAGCACCGCCGTCACCGTGGTCCGGCCGCTGACGGCCGCCCCGGTCCCGACGATCAGCGGGACCGGGGTGGTCGGCACGACCCTCACGGCGAAGGCCGGGACCTGGGCGCCGGCGCCCGTGACCCTGAAGTACCAGTGGTACCGCGGCACCACCGCGATCAGCGGCGCCACCGCCGCGACGTACAAGCTCCTCACGGCCGACAGCGGCACGAAGGTGACCGTCCGCGTGACCGGCTCGAAGTCCGGCTACGCGAGCACCGCCAAGACCAGCGCCGCGGTGACCGTCACCGGGGCGTTCACCGCCTCGCCTTCCCCGACCATCAGCGGCACGCCGACCGTCGGCCAGACCCTGACCGCAGTTCCCGGCGCCTGGGCGCCCGCGCCGGTGACCCTGAGGTACCAGTGGTACCGCGGCACGTCGGTGATCACCGGGGCCACCGGAGCTGCGTACAAGCTCGCTGCGGCCGATGCCGCGACGAAGATCACCGTCCGGGTGACCGGGTCCCGGGCGGGCTACGCCAACGTCGCGCGGACCAGCGCGGCGGTCACGGTCGCCCGGGCGCTCACCGCGACACCGACGCCGACCGTCAGCGGGAGCCCGACCGTTGGCAAGACCCTCACGGCGAAGGCCGGGACCTGGGCGCCGGCGCCCGTGACCCTGAAGTACCAGTGGTACCGCGGCACCACCGCGATCGGCGGAGCGACGGCGACGACGTACGTGCTCGTCGCAGCCGACGCCGGCGCGAAGGTGACCGTGCGGGTGACGGGCTCGAAGTCGGGCTACACCGGCATCGCGAAGACCAGCACGGCAGTCACGGTCACCGGGACGCTGACCGCCACCCCCGCGCCCACCATCTCCGGCACACCTGCACTCGGTCAGACGTTGACGGCGGTTCCCGGCACCTGGGCCCCGGCGCCGGTCGGTCTGGCGTACCAGTGGTACCGCGGAGCCACGGCGATCACCAGGGCAACCGCCTCGACCTACACGGTCGTCGCCGCCGACGCCGGCGCGGCGCTCAGCGTCCGCGTCACCGGGACCCGCACCGGGTACACGACCGTGACCAAGGCCAGCGCAGCCGTCACCCTCCCGGCCGACACGACACCACCCGGACCCGTCACCGCGGTCACGGCGGTCCCCGGCACCTCGCGCGGGCTCGACCTGGCCTGGACCAACCCCACGGACGGCGACTTCGCGGGAGTCCTGATCCGACGGGCGACGGGATCGACCGCACCCACCAGCCCGACCGCGGGCGAGAAGGTCACTGACACCCGCGGCGCGACCCGCACGTTCTCCGACACCGCGCTCGTCGCCGGGGAGACGTACAGCTACGCGCTGTTCGCGCACGACGCCCTGGGGAACTACGCACGTGCCGCCACGGTGACGGCCACGACGGGCGGATGCACGGACACGGATGTCCGGCACGTGACGGGGACGATCACGGCGAGCACGACGTGGTCAGGCGAGTGCGCCGCGGTGTACGTCCTCGACTCGACGGTGATCGTGCCCGCCGGGGTGACGGTGACAGTGGCGCCGGGGACAGTGGTCAAGGCTGCTTCCGGCTCCCTGCAGGTCGCCGGGACGCTGGATGTCCAGGGCACCGCGACCGCCCCGGTCACGTTCACCTCGCTCAGGGACGACACGATCGGCGGGGACACCAACGGCGACGGCGACGCCACCGCCCCGCCCGCTGATCCGGGCAGTTCGGACTGGAGCGGCATCGGCGTGCTGAACGGCGGTTCGGTCACCGCGACCTACACGACTGTCGGCTACGCCTCGGTCAGGACGAATGACGAACGCGGGTACTCCCAGCCCCAGGCCGACAACGTCGACCTGTCCCACGTGACGGTGCGCCAGGGATCGATCTCGGTCACGGTGGACCGCTCGGGCGCGAACAAGGGCACCGCGACGGTCCGGATCGAGGACTGCACGGTCCGCGACTCCTACGACACCGGGATCTACGTCGAGGCGACCGGCACCCCGGTCGGGTCGAGCACCCAGATCCCGGTCCCGATCGTGCGCAACAACACCGTGACCGGCTCCGGCGGGATCGCGATGCAGATCATCGGGGACAAGCTCGACGGAGCACTGCTGCGCGGGAACTCCGGCACCGGCAACACCATCGGAGTGATCTCCCTGGCCGGCACGCTGACCACCAACACCACCATCCCGCTCGGCGGACTACCCCTGGCGCTCAACGCCAACGCCTGGACGTCCCAGCCACTCACCGTCGCCACCGGAGCAACCCTCACCGTCCAGGCCGGCCAGACGATCAAGTCGGTCCGCGGCCTGAGGATCGCCGGCACCCTGGATGTCCAGGGCACCGCGACCGCCCCGGTCACGTTCACCTCGCTCAGGGACG
>DAMBCY010000312.1:0-5063 GCA_032056255.1 Cellulomonas sp.
GGGCGGCCCGGGGACGACGCCCGGACCGGCGGGTCGGCCCGTTCCGGGGCCGGCGCGCGCTCCGGCGGCCCCTCCCGCTCCGGCGCACCGGCACCCGGCGGCGGCCGGCGCGGCCCCGCGCAGGGCATCGGCCGTCCCGGCTCCCGCTGGCCCGCGGCCCCGAAGCGCCCGGTCCCCCCGCGCCGTCCCCGCAGCGAGCCCGACCTCGACGTGCACGACCCCGAGGGCGTCCGGCTGCTGAAGGTGCTCGCGCAGGCGGGCCTCGGCTCGCGGCGGGCGTGCGAGGAGCTGATCACGGCGGGCCGGGTGTCCGTGGACGACCAGGTCGTCCTGGAGCTCGGCGTGCGCGTCGACCCGCGGTCCGCGGTCATCCACGTGGACGGCCTGCGCCTGCAGCTCGACACGTCCGTCATCACCCTCGCGCTGAACAAGCCGCTCGGCGTGGTGTCGACCATGCACGACCCCGAGGGCCGTCCGTCGCTGGCGGAGTTCGTCCAGGGTCGCGAGGAGCGGCTGTTCCACGTCGGGCGGCTGGACGCGGACTCCGAGGGCCTGATCCTGCTGACGAACGACGGCGAGCTCGCCAACCGGCTGTCGCACCCGTCGCACGGCGTCGCCAAGACCTACCTGGTGACCGTGGAGGGCCGCGTGCCCGCCGGCGTCGGCGTGCGGCTGAAGCGCGGGGTCGAGCTGGAGGACGGCGTGGTGGCGGTCGACTCGTTCCGGGTCGTCGACGCGACGCCCCAGGCGAGCATGGTCGAGATCGTGCTGCGCGAGGGTCGCAACCGCGTCGTGCGCCGCCTGCTGGACGAGGTCGGGCACCCGGTGATCCGGCTGCTGCGCACGCAGATCGGCCCGATCAAGCTCGGCGACCTGCGCCAGGGCCGCACGCGCGTGCTCGGCAAGGCGGAGGTCGGGTCGCTGATGACGTCGGTGGGCATGTGAGCACCCCCTCCGCCGCCCTCGCGACCCGCGGCCCGGTCCGCGTCGTCGGCACCGGGCTGCTCGGCGCGTCGGTCGGCCTCGCGCTGAGCACGCGCGGGGTGGACGTGACCCTGCAGGACCCGTCGCGGACGGCGCTCGCGCTGGCCCGGGACGTGGGGGCGGGACGACCCGCGGCCGACGGCGACCCCGCCCCGGCGCTGGTCGTCGTCGCGGCACCGCCGGACGTGACGGCGGACGTCGTGCGCGCGGAGCTGGCGGCGCACCCGGGGGCGGTCGTCACGGACGTCGCGAGCGTCAAGGGCTACGTGCTCGCCGAGCTGCGCGCCGCGGGCGCGGACCTGACCCGCTACGTCGGCTCGCACCCGATGGCGGGCCGGGAGCGGTCCGGTCCCGCGGCCGCGGTCCCGGACCTGTTCGTCGGGCGGCCGTGGGTGGTCGTCGGCTCGGGGGAGTCGCGGCCCGAGGCCGTGCTCGCGGTGCGCGCGCTGGCCACCGACCTGGGCGGCGTACCGGTGACCATGGACGCCGACGCGCACGACGCCGCGGTCGCGGTGGTCTCGCACGTGCCGCAGGTGGCGGCCAGCCTGGTCGCCGCGCGTCTGCGCGGCGCCGAGCCGGACGCCCTCGGCCTCGCGGGGCAGGGGCTGCGGGACGTCACGCGGATCGCGTCGTCCGACCCGGCGCTGTGGACGTCGATCCTCGCGGCGAACGCGGCCGCGGTGCGCGACGTGCTGGCGGGGCTGCGCGAGGACCTGGATGGCGTGCTCGGTGCGCTGGACAGCGCGGCGCGCGCCACCGGGCCCGAGGACGTCGAGCTCGGCGCGCTCGCCCGGATCGCCCGGCTGCTCGCGGACGGGAACACGGGCGTCGCGCAGGTGCCCGGCAAGCACGGCGGGGCGCCGCGCCGGTACGCGGTGGTCACCGCGCTGGTCCCGGACCAGCCCGGCGAGCTGGCCCGGCTGCTGACGGACGTCGGCAGCGCGGGCGTGAACCTGGAGGACCTGCAGCTCGAGCACGCGGCGGGACGACCCGTCGGCATGGCGGCGGTGTCGGTGGACCCCGCGCGCTCGGCGCACCTGGAGGCGGAGCTGACGGCCCGCGGATGGAGGCTGGTGAGGTGAGCGTGCCCGCACAGGGGACGACGAGGACGCCGCGCCCGGTGGTGGTGGCGATCGACGGGCCGTCCGGCTCGGGCAAGTCCACCGTCTCCCGGGTGGTCGCCGAGCGGCTGGGCCTGGCGTACCTGGACACCGGCGCGATGTACCGCGCCGCCACGTGGTGGGCGCTGCACCGCGGCGTCCCGCTGACCGACTCCGCGGCGGTGGCCGCGCTGGTGCACGACATGCCGCTGGTCATGGGCGTCGACCCCCGGTCGCCCGGGGTGCACGTCGACGGCGTGGACGTCGGCGAGGTGATCCGGGACACGGCGATCTCCGCGGCGGTGAGCGCCGTCGCGACGAACCTCGAGGTCCGGGCGGAGCTCGGGCGGCGCCAGCGCGCCGAGATCGCGGCGCAGGGCGCCTCCTCGTCGTTCTCGGGCGGGCGCGGGGTCGTCGCCGAGGGCCGCGACATCACCACCGTGATCGCCCCCGACGCCGACGTGCGGCTGCTGCTCATCGCGAGCGAGGAGGCCCGGCTGGCGCGGCGCGCCCGCGAGGTGCACGGGTCGGCCGACGCCGCGGCCGTCGCGGCGACGCGGGACCAGGTGGTCCGCCGGGACGCCGACGACTCCACCGTGGCGCAGTTCCTCGTCGCGGCGGACGGTGTCGTGACCGTCGACTCCTCCGAGCTCGACCTGGAGCAGACGGTCCGGGCCGTCCTCGACGTGGTGGCCCGCGCCACCGGCGCCCCCGCGTGACCGCGGGCGCCGGGGAGCGCGGGCGCACGTACGCCGACCGTCCCGTCCCGGCCTGGGCGCGGGGGATCGGCCGGTTCCTCGCGCACGGGCTCTGGGACGCGCGGGTGGTCGGGGCCGAGCGCGTCCCCGTGTCGGGGCCGGTGCTGTTCGCCGCCAACCACACCAGCGTGGTCGACGGCCCGCTGCTGGCCGGCGTCGTGCCCCGGCGGGTGCACATCCTGGTCAAGGAGGAGATGTTCGCCGGTCCGCTCCGGGGGATCCTGACCTCGGCGGGGCAGATCCCGGTCGACCGCTCCGGGGGGCGGGCGGCGCTCACGACGGCCCTCGGGGTGCTGCAGCGCGGCGACGCGGTCGGCGTGTTCCCCGAGGGCAACCGCGGGCGGGGTGACGCGGCGTCCGCGCGCGCCGGGGTCGCGTGGCTCGCGGTCCACGGGCACGCGCCGGTCGTCCCGGTCGCGATCCTCGGCACCCGCCGGACCGGCGAGTCCGTCGGGCACGTCCCCGGGCCGCGCCGGCGGCTGCACGTCGAGCTCGGCGCGCCGCTCGTGCTCGAGCAGGCCGAGGGCCGGTCCCGCCGCGAGGCGGTCGGCGCCGGCACGGAGGCGGTCCGCGTGGCGCTCTCGGCCCTGGTCGCCTCGGTCGCGGCCCGCACCGGGGTCGCCCTCCCGACGGACTGACGGCCACCCGCGCGGGGTCCCCCGCGGGCGCGGTCGTCCGCGGGGGCCCGCGTCAGGGACAATGGTGCCCATGCGTGACAGCGAGCCGGCCCAGCCGACCACCAGCGGGACCGTCGAGGACGGCGGCGCCACCCCCGAGATCCTTCCCGACGGCCCTCTCGGGGGCGACGCGACCCCCGACGGCCCGGGGGGCCCGGACCAGGCCGACGACGACGCGCGCGAGCGTGCTCTGCGCGTCGGGCTCGCGGAGTACGAGCTCGAGGACGAGGACGTCGCGCTGCTGCACGGCGAGGGCGAGGACGTCGACGAGGACGGCGCGCACGTGGTGCTCCCGGTGCTCGCGGTGGTCGGGCGCCCGAACGTCGGCAAGTCGACGCTGGTCAACCGCATCCTCGGGCGCCGCGAGGCCGTCGTCGAGGACCGTCCCGGCGTGACGCGCGACCGGGTGTCCTACCCGGCCGAGTGGGCCGGGCGCCGGTTCACCCTCGTCGACACCGGGGGCTGGGAGGTCGACGTCGCCGGCATCGAGGCGCGCGTCGCCGAGCAGGCCGAGGTCGCGATCTCCCTGGCGGACGCGGTGCTGTTCGTCGTGGACGCCACGGTCGGGCCGACGGCGACGGACGAGCGCGTGGTCCGGCTGCTGCGCAGGTCCGGCAAGCCGGTGGTGCTGTGCGCCAACAAGGTCGACGGCCCCCGGGTCGAGGCCGACGCCGCCGCGCTGTGGAGCCTCGGCCTCGGCGAGCCGCACCCGGTGTCGGCCCTGCACGGGCGCGGTACGGGCGACCTGCTCGACGCCGCGATGGCCGCGCTGCCGCGGGAGTCCGCGCACGGGGAGGCCCGCCCCGGCGGCCCCCGCCGCGTGGCGCTCATCGGCCGCCCGAACGTCGGGAAGTCCTCGCTGCTGAACAAGGTGCTCGGCGAGAACCGCGTCGTGGTCGACGACGTCGCCGGCACCACCCGCGACCCGGTCGACGAGCTGGTCGAGCTCAAGGGCGTGCCGTGGTGGTTCGTCGACACGGCGGGCATCCGGCGGCGGGTGCACCAGACGTCGGGAGCTGACTTCTACGCCTCGCTGCGCACCCAGGCCGCCATCGAGAAGGCCGAGGTCGCGGTCGTGCTGCTCGACGCGTCCCAGCCGATGACCGAGCAGGACACCCGGGTGATCCAGCAGGTCATCGACGCCGGGCGCGCGCTGGTCATCGCGTACAACAAGTGGGACCTCATGGACGAGGACCGGCGCCCGTACCTGGAGCGGGAGATCGAGAAGGAGCTCGTCCAGATCACCTGGGCGCCGCGGGTGAACATCTCCGCGCGCACCGGCTGGCACACCGACCGGCTCGTCCCGGCGCTGACGAGGTCGCTGGAGTCGTGGGACACCCGCGTGCCGACGGGCAGGCTCAACGCGTTCCTCGGCGAGCTGGTCGCGGCGCACCCGCACCCGCTGCGGGGCGGCAAGCAGCCGCGCATCCTGTTCGCCACGCAGGCGTCGACGCGTCCGCCCCGGTTCGTCATCTTCGCCAGCGGGTTCCTCGAGGCCGGCTACCGCCGGTTCATCGAGCGCCGGCTGCGGGAGACCTTCGGGT
>DAMBCY010000313.1:0-5039 GCA_032056255.1 Cellulomonas sp.
CAGCGCAGCCCGCTGACGCAGGCGCTGTCCGGCGTGCTGGGCGTGGGCATCGGGGTCCTGTGGGCCGCGCGGTCCGGGCGTGCCGAGGACTACTTCGCCTGGGGCCTGCTCACCAACGTCGGCTACCTGCTGGCCTTCGTGGTGTCGGTGCTGGTGCGCTGGCCGCTGGTCGGCGTCGTCGTCGGGCTGTTCCGGCCCGACGGTCCGATGTCGTCGTCCGGCTCCTGGGCCGGCGCGGTCGCCTGGCGGCAGGACCGCGCGCTCCGGCGCCGCTACGCCCTGGTCACCTGGCTCTGGGCGGGCATGTTCGCCCTCCGCCTGGTCGTCCAGGTGCCGTTGTACCTCGCCGGGCAGGTCGCCTGGCTCGGTACCGCGAAGCTCGTGATGGGCGTGCCGCTCACGGCCCTGGTGCTCTGGCTCAGCTGGATCCTGGTACGCGGCTCGACAGCAGCGTCGCCAGCTCCTCCTCGGACGCGTCCCGCCCCGTGACCAGCAGCAGCTCGTCGCCGCCCTCGAGGGTGTCGTCCGGGCTGGGGGAGAACGGGCGCTCGTCGCGCACGATGCACGCGAGCACCGTGTCGGCCGGCCAGCCGATCTGACCGACGAGCTGCCCGGCCAGCGGAGACCCCTCGGGGAGCGTCAGCTCGAGGATGTCGGCGCCGGACTGGTGGAACGTGAAGATCCGCACCAGGTCGCCGACGGAGACGGCCTCCTCGATCATCGCCGTCATGATCCGCGGGGTGGAGACGGCGACGTCCACGCCCCACGCCTCGTCGAACATCCACTCGTTCTTCGGGTTGTTCACGCGGGCGACCGTGCGGGGCACGCCGTACTCGGTCTTCGCGAGCAGCGAGATGACGAGGTTGGCCTTGTCGTCGCCCGTGGCCGCCACGACGACGTCGCACTCGTCGGTGCGGGCCTGCGTCAGGGTGGGCAGCTCGCAGGCGTCGGCGAGCAGCCAGTCCGCGTCGGCGACCTGCGCGACCCGCATGGCGGACGGCTGGCGGTCGATGAGGGTGACCTCGTGGCCGTTGGCGAGCAGCTCGCGGGCGATCGAGCGCCCGACCGAGCCGGCTCCGGCGATGACGACCCTCATGCCTGGACCTCCGGGGCGGCGGTGACGGTGCGCTCGACGGCGGCCGCGTCCTCGGCGCGCATGAGCAGGTGCACGATGTCGTTCTCCTGGAGGACGGTCCGGGCGTCGGGCAGCAGGCCGTCGCCGTAGCGGGTGAGGTACGCGACCCGGGCTCCGGTCGCCTCCTCGATCAGGCGCAGCGGCCTGCCGCGCCAGCCCTCGTGCACGTCGACCTCGGACAGGACGATCCGCCCCGAGGCGTCGGTGAACTCGCTGGTCGCCCCCATGGGGAGCAGGCGACGGAGCACCTGGTCCGACGTCCAGCGCACGGTCGCGACGGTCGGGATGCCGAGGCGCTGGTAGATCTCCGCCCGGTGCGGGTCGTAGATCCGGGCGACGACGTTCTCCACCTTGAACGTCTCGCGGACCACCCGGGCGGCGAGGATGTTCGAGTTGTCGCCGTCGGACACGGCGGCGAAGCCGTAGGCGTCGTCGATCCCCGCCTGCCGGAGCGTGTCCCGGTCGAAGCCGAGCCCGGTCACCTTGCTGCCCGCGAAGTCCGCGTCGAGCCGGCGGAACGAGTCGGGGTTCTGGTCGATCACCGCGACCGAGTGCCCGTGGCTCTCCAACGACTGCGCGAGCGTCGCGCCGGCACGGCCGCAGCCCATGATCACGAAGTGCACGACGCGGAACGCTATACCCCCGCACCCCCCGGGACCCAGCGCCGACCCGGGGACGCCCGCGCGTTGGCGCGGATGTCCCGGGGTGCGCCTAGCATGGTCCCTCGTGCCGGATCTCGCGGATGCCGCCAAACGCTTGCTGCTGGGCCGACCGGTCCGCAGCGAGAACCTGGGGCACACCCTGCTGCCCAAGCGGATCGCCCTCCCCATCTTCGCCTCGGACGCGCTGTCGTCGGTCGCCTACGCCCCCGACGAGGTGCTGCTGACCCTCGCGCTGGCCGGGGTGAGCGCGACGGTGATCTCGCCGTGGGTCGGCCTCGCGGTGGTGGTCGTCATGGCCACGGTCATCGCGTCGTACCGGCAGAACGTGCACGCCTACCCCTCGGGGGGCGGGGACTACGAGGTCGCGACGGTGAACCTCGGTCCCCGGGCGGGCGTCACCGTGGCGAGCGCGCTGCTCGTCGACTACGTGCTCACCGTGGCCGTGTCCGTGTCCTCCGGGACCCAGTACGCCGCGGCCGCGGTGCCGGCGCTGCGCGGGCACGAGACGGTCTTCGCCGTCGCCGTCGTGGTGCTGCTGACGCTCGCCAACCTGCGCGGCGTCAAGGAGTCCGGCTCGGCGTTCGCGATCCCGGTCTACCTCTTCATGGTCTCCGTGGGTCTCACGGCGGTGTTCGGCTTCGTGCAGTACCTCTCCGGCGACCTGCCGATGGCCGCGTCGAGCGACCTCACGATCGTGCCGCAGTCCGGCTACGAGCAGGGTCTGACGGGAGCTGCGGGGGCGTTCCTGGTGCTGCGGGCGTTCGCGTCCGGCTCCGCGGCCCTGACGGGCGTCGAGGCGATCAGCAACGGCGTGCCGTCGTTCCGGAAGCCGAAGTCGAGGAACGCCGCGACCACGCTCCTGCTGCTCGGCAGCCTGTCGGTGTTCCTCATCATGTCGATCCTCACCCTCGCGCGGGTCACCGGCGTGCACTACGTCGAGGACCCCGCGAGCCAGCTGCTGCGCGACGGCGTGCCGGTCGGCGAGGACTACGTGCAGGACCCCGTGATCGGGCAGCTCGCGCAGACGGTCTTCCACGCGTTCCCGCCGGCGTTCTACCTGGTCGCCGTGGTCACGGGCCTCATCCTGGTCCTGGCCGCGAACACCGCGTTCAACGGCTTCCCGGTGCTCGGCTCGATCCTCGCCAAGGACGGCTACCTGCCGCGGCAGCTGCACACCCGCGGCGACCGGCTGGCGTTCTCCAACGGCATCGTGGCGCTGGCGGCGGGCGCGATCGCGCTGATCGTCGCGTTCGACGCCCAGGTCACCCGGCTGATCCAGCTCTACATCGTGGGCGTCTTCGTGTCGTTCACGCTGTCCCAGCTCGGCATGATCAGGCACTGGACCCGCGAGCTGCGCACCCAGCCCGACCCGGCGCGCCGGCGGCAGATGACCCGCTCCCGCGTCATCAACGCCGTCGGCTTCGGCATGACCGCGACGGTGCTGCTCATCGTGCTGGCCACCAAGTTCACGCACGGTGCCTGGATCGCGATCCTCGCGATGATCGTCGTGTACATCGGCATGCAGGGGATCCACCGGCACTACGAGGCCGTGCGCGCCGAGCTCGCCCTGGGGGACGACCCGACGGCCGCCCGCGCGCTGCCGAGCCGCGTGCACGCGATCGTGCTGGTCTCGCACCTGCACCGCCCCACGATGCGCGCGGTCGCCTACGCGCGCGCCTCCCGGCCCCAGACCATCGAGGCCGTCACCGTCGGCGTCGACCCGGAGGACGCGCAGGAGCTGCGCGCCCGGTGGGAGGCCATGGACCTCCCGGTGCCGCTGCGCATCCTGGACTCGCCGTTCCGCGAGATCACCCGCCCGATCATCACCTACGTCCGCTCGATCCGGCGGGACAGCCCGCGGGACCTGGTGGTCGTCTACATCCCCGAGTACGTCGTCGGGCACTGGTGGGAGCAGCTGCTGCACAACCAGAGCGCACTGCGGCTCAAGGGCCGCCTGCTGTTCACCCCGGGCGTCGTCGTCGCCTCGGTCCCGTGGCAGCTCGAGTCGACGGAGGGCCAGACCGGCATGGAGGAGCACGTGCGCAGGAGGACGACCCGTGGGCTCTGAGACCCGCGCGACGACGCCGGGACCGTACCCGGGCGACGTCGTGGAGCTGGAGATCGGTCCCGTCGCGCACGGCGGCCACTGCGTCGCGCGGCTGCGCGGCGCCGGGGACGAGGGCCCGGGCCGGGTCGTGTTCGTCCGGCACGCGCTGCCCGGCGAGCGGGTGCGTGCCCGGCTGACCGAGACCGGCGCGACGGCGTCGTTCTGGCGCGCGGACGCCGTCGAGGTGCTCGACGCCTCCGTCGACCGCGTGCCCTCCGTGTGGCCCGAGGCCGGACCCGGGGGCGTCGGTGGCGGCGAGCTCGCGCACGTCT
Organism: Cellulomonas sp.; assembly: GCA_032056255.1. Taxonomy (GTDB): domain Bacteria; phylum Actinomycetota; class Actinomycetes; order Actinomycetales; family Cellulomonadaceae; genus Cellulomonas. The sequence continues at coordinate 4,177 of DAMBCY010000313.1, forward strand.
CCCTCGCCGCGCAGCGGGTGTGGAAGGCGGCGGTGCTCCGCGAGCAGCTGCAGCGCCTCGCGCGGCTCGACCGCGAGGTGCCGGTCCGGGCGCTGCCCGGCGACGACGAGCGCGGCGGCCTGGGATGGCGCACCCGCGTCGGCTTCCTCGCCGACCGCGAGGGCCGCGCCGGCATGCGCCGGTCCCGGTCCCACGACGTCGTGCCGGTGACGTCGATGCCGCTGATGAGCGAGGCGCTGGCCGACCTCGACCTGCTGGGTCGCCGGTGGTGGCCGGGGGCGCGCATCGAGGCCGTCGCGCCCGCCGGGGGCGACCAGCCGGTCGTCCTCGTCGACGACCGGCCGTTCGACCTGCGCCGCGGCAGGACCGACCCGCGCCCGAACGCCCGGTCGGCCGTGCGCGAGCAGGTGCGGCTGGGCGAGCGGACGTGGACGTACCGCGTCGCGGCCGCCGGGTTCTGGCAGGTGCACCGGGAGGCGCCGGCGGCCCTCGCCGGTGCGGTGCTCGACGCGCTCGGGGACGTCGCCGGCGCGACGGTGCTCGACCTCTACTCCGGCGCCGGCCTGTTCACCCTGCCGCTCGCGGACGCGGTGGGGGAGCAGGGGTCGGTCGTCGCGGTGGAGGGCGACGCCCGGGCCGTGAAGGACGCCCGCCGCAACCTGCACGACCGCCCGCAGGTCGCCCTGCACGGCGGGGACGTCGCGGCGGTGCTCGCGTCGGGCGCGGCGGCGACGAGGGCGGACGCCGTGGTGCTCGACCCGCCGCGCGTCGGTGCCGGCCGCGACGTCGTGGGCGCGGTCGCGGCCCTCCAGCCGTCCCGCGTGGTCTCCGTGGCGTGCGACCCGGCCGCGCTGGCCCGGGAC
>DAMBCY010000314.1:0-5038 GCA_032056255.1 Cellulomonas sp.
AAGCCGTTCCACACGTTCAGGCCGCTGTAGATCGCGACGGTCACGATCGCCGGCCGGGACAGCGGGAGTGCGAGGCGGACCATCGTCTGCCACTCGCTCGCTCCGTCGAGGCGCGCGGCCTCGAAGAGCGACTTGGGGATGTCGCGCAGGAAGTTCACCAGGATCAGGACGGTGATCGGCAGGGCGAACGCCGCCGACGGCAGGATGATCGCCAGGAGGTTGTCGTACAGGCCGACCTTCACGAGCATCAGGTAGATCGGGATGATCGTGGCCTGCAGCGGCACCGCGAGGCCGATGAGCATGACGCTGAACGTCGTCCTGGACAGCCGCCCGGGTGCTCGGGCGACGCTGTAGGCGGCGAGGTAGCCGAGCGCCACGATGATGACGACGGCGGTCACCGTCACGAGGGCGGAGTTCGCGAGGTACCGCCAGAAGTCGTTGTCGATGACGGTCTGGTAGTTCTCCAGCGTCGGGGACGTCGGGAACGCCAGCGGGTGCTCGCCGAAGAAGCCGGCCTGGGTGCGCAGGCTGGTGATGACGATCCAGTACAGCGGGATCGCGACGATCGCGAGCCACACGAGCGATGCCAGCCCGCCGAGCACGTTGGGTCGGGTCCGGGTGGGGTGCGGTGCGGGGGCCGAACGGATCACCTTCGCGGGGCCGCCCTGACGCGTGGCCTTCAGGGTGGTCATCTCATTCACCTTCCAGCTGGCTTTCCATCTTGGTGAACCCGGACAGCCTGGTGATGACCAGCGAGAGCACCATGCCGAACACGGCCAGGACGAGGGCGATGGCGCAGGCGAGGCCCATCTTGTTGGCGACGAACCCGGTCAGGTACATGTCGAGCGGCAGGATCCGGGTGGCGTCGCCGGGTCCGCCCTGCGTGAGGATGTAGATGACGTCGAAGTACGTCAGGGCGCCGACGAGCATGAGGGTCGTCGAGGTCACGAACGTGTACTTCAGCTGCGGCAGCGTGATGGAGAAGAACTGCCGCGCACGCCCCGCGCCGTCGATCGCGGCGGCCTCGTACAGGGACTGCGGGATCTGACGGGCGCCGCCCTGGTACAGCAGCGTGTGGAACGGGATGAACTGCCACGCGATGATGAACGTGACCGCGTAGAGCGCGAGGTTGGCGTCGCCGAGCCAGTTCTGGTCCAGCCAGCCCGGGGCCGTGGCGAACAGCCCGAAGTTCGGGTCCAGCAGGTTGCGGAACGCGATCGCGATGGCCGCCGACGACAGCAGCAGCGGAACGAAGTAGACCACCGCGAGGATCTCGCGGTACCGCTGGTGCCCGGACAGGAAAACCCCGAGCAGGATGGACAACGGGGTCTGGATCAGCCAGCTCAGCACCATCAGCTGGAGGGTCAAGAGGAGCGAGTGGCCGATGCCCGCGCTGGTGAACAGGGACGTCCAGTTGTCGAGCCCGATCCACTGCGGGCTGCCCAGGCCGTCCCAGCGCGTGAAGCTGAGGTAGACCGCCACTGCGAGCGGGACGAGGGCGAACACCGCGAACAGTGCCAGCGCGGGCGTCCCGAGCAGGGCCGAGGGGCCGCGTCGACCGCGCGACGCGGCCCCTCGGTCGATGGAGACGGTGCTCATCCCTGCTGCGCCGCCTCGTTCATGGCCTTGGCGAAGTCCTCGGGGGTGATCTGCTTGAGGAAGACCTTCTCGAGGTTCGTCAGCAGCGCCTCGGCCTGCTGGGCGTCGAGCGCCTGGTCCCAGGACAGCTGGAAGCTGTCGGCGGCCTCGGACGTCTCGTACACGAACTCGTTCCACTCCGGGGCGTCGGACGCGGCGATCTTGTCCTCGAGCCCGGACACGGGCGGGACCGCACCGTTGGCCATCAGGTCGTCGACGTAGTCGTCGTCCAGCACGCCGTGCAGCAGCCAGTCGGTGGCCTCGTCCTTGGCCTCGTCGCTCGAGTCGGAGGTGACCGAGAAGAACGTGGCGAGGTTGCCGGTCAGGTTGGTCGGGTCGCCCTTACCGCCCTCGACGGTCGGGAACGTCGTCCACCCGAGCTTGCCGGACTCGACGAAGTCGGGAGCCGCGGACTGGTAGGTGCCGGAGTACGCCCACGCGCCCTGCAGCTGCATCGCGGCCTTGCCGGTGTACAGCAGCGCCTCGGCGGCGCCCTGGTTCGCGTCCACGGAGGAGAACCCGTCGACGAAGCCGCCCGCGTCCACGAGGTCCTGGATCATGCTGGCGGCCTCGATGATCGCGGGGTCCTCCCACGCGCCGTCCTCGCCCGCGACGACCTTCTCGAACACCTCGGGCCCGCCGATCCGGTCGGTCAGGTAGGCGATCCACATGAGGTAGGGCCACTTGCTCGCCCCGCCGATGGAGAACGGGGCGACGCCGGCGTCCTTGAGGTCGCCGACGGCGGTCATGAGGTCGTCCCAGGTCTCGGGGACCTCGACACCGGCGGCGTCGAAGACGTCCTTGTTGAAGTAGATGACCACGGGCTGCACGCCGTTGTACGGGATCGCGTAGACCTCGTCGTCGACGGTCGCGGCCTTGAGCACCGACGGGAAGTACCGGTCGCGCAGCTCGGGCTCGGCGTCGAGCGCCGCCTGCAGCGACTCGACCTCCCCGGCGTCGACATACGTCTTGAGGCCACCGCCGCCCCAGCCGGAGAAGACCGTCGGGCCCTCACCGGCGCTGATCGCGGTGCGCAGCTTCGACTTGTAAGGGTCGTTCTCGAAGAACTGCGCGGACAGGTCGGTGCCGTTCGCGTCGTTCCACCGCTCGGTCGAGGCGGTGAGCACGTCGTCGGTTCCGCTGGTCGCCCAGATCGAGACGCCGGCGCCCGAGGCGCCGGTCGAGCCGCCCGAGTCACCGTCGCTGCCGCAGGCCGCCGTGGCCAGCAGGCTCCCGACGATCAGTCCCGCCGCCAGCTGGCGGCGCATCGAGTGCTTCATCACGCGTTCCTTCCCACACCGTTGTGCCTCGGGCTGACCCGAGGAGGGGAACTTCGCAAGTTTTCGAAGCCGTGCCTCGCAACCTTGCGAAATGTCGCGCTGACCGTACGATGGCCTCCGGACAGGTGTCAAGCAGTCCGTGAACCCGAGGGGGATGCATGGCCGAGACCGCAGTGGGGCGGCGCGCGACACTCCGCGACGTCGCCGAGGCCGCCGGTGTGTCCGTGCCGACCGTGTCCAAGGTGGTCAAGGGGCGCGCCGACGTGTCGGCCGAGACCCGAGCCCGCATCCAGGAGCTCCTCGACGCCCACGGGTACGTCCCCCGCGGTACCGACGAGCCCACGACCGGGCACCGCACCATCGAGCTGTGCTTCGACGGCATGACGAACGCCAACAACCTGGAGACCACCCGTGGCGTCCTCGAGGCAGCCGAGCTCGCCGGCGTCCACGTCGTCGTCAAGATCACCCCGACGTCGGGGGCCGGGCCCGCATGGGTCTCGGAGATGATCGAGGCGCACCACTCCGGGGTGATCCTGGTGACCTCCAAGCTCGCGCGCGCGCAGCAGGAGCAGCTCGCCCGCGCGGGGATCGCGCTCGTCGTGATCGACCCGGTCAATACGCCGCTGGAGGACATCCCCTCGGTCGGGGTCAACAACTTCTCGGGCGCCTACCTGGCTACCAAGCACCTCACCGACCTCGGCCACCGTCGCATCGCCATGGTCCGTGGCGTCGACAGCGAGTGCGCCGCCGCCCGGCTCGCCGGGTACTACGCCGCGCTGCGCGAGGTGGGCGCCGAGCCGCACCCCGACTGGGTGCAGCCAGGCGAGTTCAACTTCGAAGGTGGCCGCCGTGCAGCCGAGGCGATCCTCGCGACCGACGAACGTCCGACTGCTGTGTTCGCCGCGAACGACCTCGAAGCACTCGGCGTCATCGACGTCGCGCGGTCCAAGGGACTGCACCTGCCCGACGACCTGTCGGTCGTCGGGTTCGACGACTCCGTTCAGGCCATCTCGGCGTCACCCGGACTGACGACGGTCCGTCAGCCGTTCGCCGAGATCGGCGCGACCGCGCTGCAGCTGCTCCTGCAGCTCGTTGACGGCAAGCCGCTGGCCAGCCGGCGCCTGGAGCTCACGACACAACTGGTCGTCCGGCAGTCGACGATCCCGGCCCCCTGACACCCGCCTCGGTGCTCAACCCGCGACGACGACCGCGGCTGATCCGGTTCTGCGGTACTCGCGTGGAGTCGTACCGGTCTCCGCCCGGAACTGCCGGTTGAAGTTCGACAGGTTCCCGTACCCGACGGCGTAGCAGATCTCGGAGATCGGCATCCGAGTTCCGGTGAGGAGACCGCAGGCGTGGATGACGCGCAGCCGGCGGACCATCTCGACGAAGCCACGTCCGGCCGCACGGCTGAAGAACCGGGAGAACGCCGAAGGCGTCATGCCGACGAGGTCGGCCACGTCCTGCAGCCGGATGTCGCCGTCGAGGTTGTCGGTGATGTACCGCAGCGCGAGGTCGACTCGACGCTGGGCCTCGTCGTCGGCGCCGTGCCTCGCCGACCGACTGGCGAGCACGCGACGCTCGTCGGCAGGTGCGCGCGTCAGCGCGGCCAGGAGCGCGAACAGGTGCTGCAGGCGCGCGACCCCGGCGCTGCGGCCGACTGCCTGCAGGTGCTGCGCCGCATACGTGGCGGTGGCGCCGCTGTACTCGACTCCGCGGTCGGCGCCCTCGACGAGCCGCACCGCCTCGTTCAGCTCGGGCATCAGGGGGGTGACGTGGCGCAGCGTGGCCGGGTCGATCTGCAGGACGACGTCACGGCGTTCGATCACCTCGCCGGCGGTCAGGTCGCTGATCCAGTTGTGCGGGACCTCCGGCCCGACCAGGACAAGGTGCCCGGCTTCGAAGCGGCCGACGTGATCGCCAACGAACGCGAGCCCGGTGCCGGAGCGGATGAGGTGGATCTCCGCCTCGGGGTGGGTGTGCCAGCGCGCGAGCGGGTGGGGGTAGGCGTGCTCGTGCCATCGGACCATGCTGCCGAGGTCCGGGACGACGACCTCGCGCGCAGGTCTCCCGCCGGGCAGTGCTGAGGTCGGCACGTCGCTGACCTGGCGCTTCGTCAC
>DAMBCY010000315.1:0-5035 GCA_032056255.1 Cellulomonas sp.
GCAGATGGCCAAGCTCGTACGCCCCGAGGACTTCGAGGGCCGCATGGTCATCTCGGCCGACCCCGACGTGCACCGCGCCGAGATCCAGAAGTACGTCGACCTCGGCTTCGACCGCATCTACCTGCACAACGTGGGCCGCAACCAGCGCGAGTGGATCGACGTGTTCGGCCGCGACGTGCTCCCCAAGCTCGTGCGCTAAACCCTGCATGCGCGCGAGGCAGAGGCCCGGCCTGGTGGACAACCGGCCGGGCCTTCTGTCGTCCCCGCGCGCTCCTGGGCGGTTCCGGCTCCATCCGGTGTGGTCGAGCACACAGACCGGGGCGGAAGCCGAGACGGACCTTACTTGTTCGGACAGATAACCGACCAGTTCTCCAGCAAGGAGCATCATGTCCGCCCTCGACGCCAACGCGAGCCTGCCCGTCGCGCACGCCCCCTCCGCGGCAGCGCTGCCGCATCCGGCTCCGGCTGGCGCCGACGTCTCGGCGCGACGCTCCGGCGACCCGTCCAGCGATGGCAGAAGCGCGTGCGAGCGCAGCCTGGTCGCGGCCGGCCGCCGCAGCGTGGCCGGAGTCGGGCTCCTGCTGTCCGCCATCGCCCTCGGGGTGATGGTGCTCGAGTTCGCCCTGCGCGTGACCGCCTGGGCCGCCGGCGCGGCCGGAGGAGTCCTCATCGAACGGGGCCGCGCGCACCCGGCCCGCGAAGCCGACGACACGGCGACCCGCGCGCACGACCCGAGGCGATGACGACATGACCGACTACGGACACGACCTCATCGCCGGCGCGTTCCTGACGCCCTCGGCGCAGAACATCCCCGGCCTCGTCGACGCCGCCCAGGCCGCGGAGCGTGCGGGCCTCGACCTGATCGCCATCCAGGACCACCCCTACAACCCGGCGTTCCTGGACACCCTGGCGCTCATCGGTCAGCTCGCCGCACGAACCGAGCGCATCCGGTTCTCCGGCGACGTCCTGAACCTCCCGCTGCGGCCCCCAGCGGTGCTCGCGAAGACGATCGCGACGCTCGACCTCATGACCGGTGGCCGGGTCGAGCTCGGTCTGGGCGCTGGTGGCTACTGGGACCCGATCGAGGCGTTCGGTGGTCGGCGCCTGACGCCTGGGCAGAGCCTCGACGCGCTGTCCGAAGCGATCGACATCATCCGGGCGCTGTGGGACGTGGACGACCGATCGATGGTCCGGCTGGCGGGAGAGCACCACCACGTCGTCGGTGCGAAGCGCGGCCCAGCACCAGCCCACCCCGTGTCCATCTGGGTCGGAGGAGGCAAGCCGAGAATGCTGCGCCTCATCGGCGCCAAGGCCGACGGGTGGTGGCCCAGCATCGGAGGGATGTCGATGACCGACATCACCGACGCGAGCAACCGGTTGGACGACGCAGCGCTCGCTGCCGGCCGCACCCCGGCCGCCATCCGCCGGCTGGCGAACATCACCGGCACCATCCAGCCCCGCGCCACTGGCGAACTCCTGCGCGGACCGGCCGAGCAGTGGGTCGATCAGCTGACGATGCTTGCCGTGGAGCACGGGTTCTCCGGACTCATCGTCGCGGGCGACGACACCAGTGCTTACGACGTCATCGGGCGGGTCGTCATGCCCGCCGTTCGCGAAGCCGTCGCCCGGCACCGTGCGGGCGCCTCGCGCTGACGCAGCTGACCGCAGGGGCGCTGCGCAGCGTGCGCCGCCGGTCCTGACAGCAGGCGGCGCGCCACCTGCCACACGGCCGGTGGCGCGCCGCTTCGTGTGCTTCCGAAGGGTCAGACGCCCGCGTGGGGCACGACGCGACGCAGCAGCTGCTCGGAGGCGTCGACGACCCGCTCGGCCATCACCGGGGTCATGTCGTCCGAGCGCAGGATCGCCTGTCCCTTGCTGCCGAACATCGCCCCGGAACGCCCGGCGATGTCCCGGGTCACCAGGACCGGGGCGACGCGCTCTGCGTACTCGTCAGCGGTCGGCGAGAACAGGCCGATGAAAGTCTCTATGAGCTTCTCGCGGACCTTGCTGCCGCCGTACATGTTCGAGCGGATGTCGGTCTTGACCAGGCCGGGGTTCAGGCCGAACACGTCGAGCTGCGGGTAGCGGCGCACGGCGTCGACCACCAGGGCCTCGTTGCCGGCCACCGTCGCCAGGTGCACCTTGGTGCCGTTGTACGACCGCTCGGCGTTCAGGTCCTGCAGGTCGGCGCTCTGCCCCGTGCCCGGGAAGCCCATGACGAACACCCGTGCGGGGATGCTCGTGTCGGCGCGGCCGGTGCCGAGGCGGGGCGCGATGTGGTGAAGCAGCACGAGACGGCTGAGGTAGCTCACCGCCATGTCGCGCTCGAGGCCCTCGGGCGTCTCCTGACGGGTCGGCGCCGCGAAGATCCCGGTGGTCAGGACGAGCAGGTCGAGCTGCTCTGCCGGAAGCTCCCGACCGACCCGGGCTGCTTCGGTCATGAGGCTGAGGTCGGCTTCGACGAAGCTGATCCGGGGGACGCCCGCGTCACGGAAGGTGCGGCCGACGACGGTCACCTGCGCCCCGCGGGAGGCGAGCTGCTGTGCGAGCGCGCGTCCGAGTCCGCCGGTGCCGCCGACGATCGCGACGTTCTTCCCGGAGAGGTCGAGCGTCGCGAGGGCCGTGCGCTGCCACTGGATCGTCGGGTCGTTCTTCGGGCGGATGTTCCCTGCCATGAGGTGCTCCTGGATCGTGTGGTGGTGTGTCCCGGTCCGGTGGCTGACACGCCCTCAAGACCATTTACTTGCTCGAACAGTTACATCAGAAACACGGTCCGCCGCCGAGGCATTCCCGGGCGGTCGCGATCACGCTCCGTCGCTGGTGGCCGGTGTGCTTGGTCGGGCAGTGCGCACCGGGTGCGGCCGTCGGCTAGGGGCGGCGCCCGACGAGGGCTGATCGGTCAACCGCCATACACTCGGGTCGTGCTCCCGGCCGGCGAGAGCGACCGGAAGGAGGCGACATGAGCGACGTGCTGTCAGAGATCCCGTCCTCGGCGCAAGCCGGGGTGCTCTCCGCGGCCATCGTCCGAGTAGCACGGCTTCACCGTCTCCTCGCGAGCCAGCTGCTGCGTGAGGTTGGTCTCCACCCGGGGCAGGAACTCGTGATGATGCACCTGTGGGAGCACGGCGCGCAGCGCCCGTCCGACCTCGTGCGCATGCTCGGATCCGACGCGGCCACGATGACTCGGACTGTGCAACGACTCGAGCGGGCGGGGTTCGTGCGGCGTCGGCCCTCCGCGACCGACCGGCGGGCAACCTTGATCGAGTCGACACCCGCCGGGCTCGCCGTGCGTGGACGTGTGGAGTCGCTGTGGGCCGACCTGGAGAACGCGACCGCAGGTGACCTGCTCGAGGGCGACCGAAACCGAGTCGTCGAGCTCCTCGGGGTCATCGAGGCGAATCTCGGCGAGGCCGTGACGCTGCCGCCAGGCCGATAGCAACCCGAGGGTCGTCAGCTACTGCTCAGGGGCAGGCTGCTCGCGGGACGCCTCGATCATCTGCTCCAACCCGGCCTCCATGCGCGCGAGCAGATCGACCGCTACAGCGCGATCTTCGGGAGTGAGCAGCGAGGTGAGGCCCTCCTCCAGGGCCAGGCACGCCTCCTCGACGTGCGAGCGAAGCCCGCGGCTCGCGGCGGTCGGCTCGACGATCATGACGCGACCGTCCGTGGGGCTCGGGGTCCTGCGGACGAAGCCGCCCTGCTCCAGGCGTTGGATGGTCCGGGTCATCGTGGCGGCGTCGACGCCGAGCAGCCGGGCGATGTCGGTCTGCCGCTGCGGGCCGAAGTCCCACAGGTGCATCATCACGAGCTCCTGCGCGGGGTGCAGCCCGCTGCTGCGCAGCAGCTGCCCGGCGAGCGCCCGGTGCAGCCTGGCGACCTGAACGACCCCGTGGCTGACATCAGCCGAGGAGACACCGCCGCCGGTCGCATCCCGGAGAGCCTCTGGGCGGGTCAGAGCTTCGGCGTTCGCTTGACTGGTCATGCATAGGTCAACCGTGCCTCGGGCGGGTTCATTCCCGCTACTTTGCCGTGGAGTGGGCCCGGTCTCGGGCCCCCAGCCAGAGAGGAATGCTGCTCGACCAACTAGGCGTCCCGGCGATAGGGTGCCCGGGGGCAAGCGCCACCGAGTGCTCCCGACCGGGCATCGTGGCCACGCGAGACTGCGTGGTACGAACCGCCCACGCTGCGGGGCGCCAGGTGCCACGATCAGGCTCGCGAGCTCCAGTCGACGACGACAGGAAGAGGCAACAGATGAGCATCCGCATCACTCACGTCCGGTTCGCCGACGGTGTCCGGGACCACCCGCACATCTCCGCCGTCAAGTGGGTCGACCTGCAGAGCGGTGAGACCAACTCGAGCACGAAGGCCGTCATCGTGGACTGGATCGACAACAAGAACGGCAAGGCGTACGTCGGCACCGGAGCCTCGCAGGTCCAGGTCGGAACCGTGCACCCGAGCGGAGCCACCCCCTACCTGCGGACCTACGCCGATGGGCAGTGGACCAACAACCTCGTCTCGCTCCCCGAGTTCTGAACCAACACCACGCTGGCGCGATCGTGAGACGGAGGGCCTGATGTCGAGCACGTTCTACACCGGCGGCCGGGTGCGGCCGATCCAGCTCCAGGACTACGCGGACGTCGTCGAGGCTGCCGCCGCCGGCAGCCTCGACGAGACGCAGTGGGTCGAGCTGAAGGAGATGCTCCCGCCGGCCAAGAGCGAGAACCTCGAGGTCGCGAAGGACCTCGCGTCCCTCGCGGTCGGCGGTGGCGTCCTGCTGGTCGGGGTGCGCGACGCGAAGGGCAGCGCTGGCGAGGTCGTCGGGACGAAGCTGGAGCGCTTGGCGGACCGGGTGTCGCAGGTGGCTGTGACCCGCATCGACCCGCCCCTGAACGTCGTCGTCCAGGAGGTGCCCGACCCGGAACGCGACGGGTACGGGGTGCTCGTGGTGACGGTCCCGGCGTCCCTGTCTGCTCCGCACATGGTCGACGGCGCGTACTGGGGTCGCCACGCCCGCGGGAAGCGGAAGATGTCCGAC
>DAMBCY010000316.1:0-1672 GCA_032056255.1 Cellulomonas sp.
CACCGGACGGGGCGGGGCGGCCGCGACGGCCGCCGCGCATCCCGGATCCACGCACGGGAGCTGTTCGAACAGGTCGGCCTGGGCACCGACCGGTCCCGACTGGCCGCACGCCCGTACCAGCTGTCCGGTGGGCAGCGCCAGCGCGTCGTCATCGCGATGGCCCTCGCCTCAGACCCGCAGGTGCTGCTGTGCGACGAGCCGACCACTGCGCTCGACGTCACCGTCCAGCGCCAGATCCTGGAGCTGCTCGACCGGCTCCGCCGCGAGCGCGGGCTCGCCATGCTGTTCGTCAGCCACGACCTCGCGGTCGTGGCGCAGGTCTGCTCGCGTCTCGTGGTCATGCGCGGCGGCCACGTGGTGGAGACGGGGACCGTGGACGAGGTCCTGCACTCCCCCCGCGCGGAGTACACCCGCATGCTGCTGGCCGCCGTGCCCGGGCTGCCTCAGCTCGACCGCTCCGGCACGCCTGGACCGGGAACCGTGGGGGGCCGGTCATGACCGAGATCTCGCTGCGTGACGTTCGCGTCCGGCTCGGCAGCACGGACATCGTGCACGGCGTGACGCTGGACATCCCCTCCGGAGGCGCCGTCGGACTCGTCGGTGAGTCCGGATCGGGCAAGACGACGCTCGCGCGCGCCGTGGTCGGCGACATCCCGCTCGCGGGCGGGTCCGTCCTGCGCGACGGCGTCGCACTCGGTCGCCCCACGCGCGCACAGCGTCGCGACGTCCAGCTCATCAGCCAGGACCCGTACTCGTCGCTCGATCCGCGCATGACCGTCGCGCAGACCCTGGGCGAGCTGCTGCGGGTGCACCGGATCGTGCCGCGTGCCGAGGTGCGCCGGCGCAGCGAGGAGCTCCTGCGGCTCGTCCGGCTCGACCCGGCCGGGCTCGACGCCTACCCCCGTCAGTTCTCGGGAGGGCAGCGCCAGCGCATCGCCATCGCCCGCGCGCTGGCTGTCGAGCCCAGCGTGCTCGTGGCGGACGAGCCGACGAGCGCCCTCGACGTGTCGGTGCAGGCCACCGTGATCGAGCTGCTGCAGCGCCTGCGTGAGGATCTCGGACTGACGCTGCTGTTCATCTCCCACGACCTCGGCGTCGTCAACGCCCTGTGCGACACCGTCGCCGTCATGCAGGCCGGGCTCCTCGTCGAGGTCGCGGACCGCGAGGAGCTGTTCCGCCGGCCCCGGCACCCCTACACCCGCCAGCTCCTCGAGGCCGTTCCCCGCATCGAGGCCACCGCACCGACCCCGGGAGACTCATGACCCGCCCCGACGCCACCACCCTGCTCGACCAGCCGCCGCTCGCGGCCTCCGAGCTCGTCGAGCTCGGGAGTCTCGCCGCACGCATCCTGGTGACGACGAACGACGTCGTGATCCTCCAGGCCGAGGCGATCCTGGCGCTCGAGGCGATCGCACGCTCGGTCGCCGCGCCCGGGCGCCGAGCGCTGAACATCGTCACCGGCCCCTACGGCGACGTCTTCGGCGACTGGCTGCGGCAGGCGGGTGCCGACGTGACGACCCTCGCCGTCGAGTTCGACCACGTCGTGGCGGCCGACCAGGCAGCCGAGGCCATCAGGCGCGTCCAGCCCGACATCGTCGCGATCGTCCACGCGGAGGCCGCCACCGGCGGTACCAACCCCATCGCCGAGATCGCCGCCCTCGCCCGGTCGGCC
>DAMBCY010000316.1:1682-5012 GCA_032056255.1 Cellulomonas sp.
CTGACCATCGTCGACTCGGTCGCCGCGGTGGGCGCCGAACCGGTGGACACGGACGCCTGGGGCCTGGACATCGTCGCCATCGGACCGCAGAAGGGCCTCGCCGGGCCGGCGGGCGTCAGCGCGGTCGCGATCTCCGAGCGGGCGTGGGCCGCGATCGAGTCGAACCCCACCGCACCGCGAGCCTCGTCGCTGTCCCTGCTCGACTGGCGCGACGGCTGGCTGCGCACGGACCGGACCACTGTGCCGGGTATGCCCTCCTGGCTGGAATCCCGCGCATTCGCAGCAGCCGCGCGGCGCGTGCTCGACGAGGGGCTGGGGGCGGTGCAGGAACGGCACCGCAGGGCCGCCGCCGCAGCCGTGGCCGGGACGCGAGCACTGGGCCTCGAGCCGTGGCAGGCCGACCCTGCGGGCTACGCGCCGGTGGTCACCACCGTGCGCTCACCTCGCGCCTTGCCCACCGACGCGGTGCTGGGCGGAGTGTTGAGCCGAGGGAACGGCCCCCTGCGCGATCACCTGCTACGGATCAACCACACGGGCCGGGCGGCCGCGCCGGAGCCTGTGATCGACGCGATCACCCGGCTCGGACTGCTCCTGGGCCGGGACGCCTCGACCGTTGCCGCGGCGCAAGACGCCGTCGGACAGGCGTGGCGACACAGCTCACGCCCCTGACCGTCTGAGGCAGAGCAGGATCGCCCCACCCCCCCCGGCGGGCGCACGCGTCGAGGTCGACGTCGGCCGGGGTCCCACGGCACACCACCACGAGCTCCACGCCGGGCGCGGCGGCCAGCGACGCGTCGTCGACCACGTCGAGCTCGACGACGAGCGCGTGCGCGCTGCCGAGCAGGTGCCGGTGCGGGCCCGACGCCGACGGGACCGGCTCCTCGACGGGCTCCCTAGGTTCGTGACCCCTGCCGCGCCCTCGCGTCAGGTCGCCGAGAACCCCCGCCGCGGCTCAGCCGCCTCCCGCCGAGTGGGCGGCCTACACCGACCTCGGCGCCCTGCGCGCCGACGCCGACGTCGTCGTCACCGGCGTCGCGCAACGCCTCGACCCGGACGAGGACGGCACCGACGTCGTGGTGTTCTCGATCACCTGGACCCTCTCCGGCGAACCCCTGCCGGACGACCCCGCGCTCGTCGCGCTCCGCCCCGACGACCCGATCGACCTCGTCCCCGGCTTCCGGTACGTGCTCTACCTCGCCCACGACGCCACCGACGAGACCCTGCACGTCGTCGGCCCCGGAGCCTGGGAGCGGTCACCGGCCGACCGCCAGTTCCGGCGGCATCCCGACGCGCCGGACTCCCTGCCCGGCGCGGTCAGCCCCGACGACCTCGCCGAGCCCGGCCGCTGAACCGAGAGGATGCTCTGAGCGTGCCACTTCGGGCGCAGGACGCCTCGGCCGTGGGACGCGACCATGGCGCCCAGGACACGCCACCCCGGTGCGGCGTGGGCTCGCCGTCTCGCGGGCGCTACAACTGGACGAAGCTACAGGCCCACTCCCGGGTCGCCTGGGTCGTACTGCTCGAGGTCGGGGACGTCGTAGTCGGCCGGGGTGGCCTGGATCGGGTTGTAGGCGTCGCGGACGGCGCGCAGAACGGTGTCGAGCGCGAGGCCGTCTCCGACGTGGTCCTGGATGTAGGAGACGGCACTGACGGCCCGCCCCCAGGACGAAAGTCCCTGTGAAGCGTGCGTGAGGTGCGGAGTAGCGTCGATCTCACCGGACCGGGGCACCGGTGCCCCGGCATGGCCATCAGGGGGCAATCCATGTTCAGGCGACCTGTCTTGGTGATCGCGACAGCGGCGATGATGGCGCTCGGCGCCGTTCCCGCGCATGCGGACTCATCCGAACCGCCCGATGTCCCGAAGACCTACACCGACGGCGCCGGCGTCGTGCACTACGCGTTCGACCCGGACTGGCTGCCCGGCGCCGACGTCGTGGTGTCCCGTGGGGCGGTGTCGAAGTCCGCCGGCTGCGTGATCGCAGCCAGCGGGTCGGGTGCCGTCGAGGGGGAGGGGACGGTGACCGTGGGTCGCGAGCTCACGTTCGACCCCGCCACGTGCACCGTGCAGATGGCCGTGGCCTCCTACCCCGCGGACGAGACCCCTGCGGTCGTGCTCGAGCGGTTCGGGCCGACCGGCGACCTGGAGCACGCCGAGGAGTCCTCCGGCGAGGGCGTCGGTGCCCGGGCCACGACGTGGAACGGCTTCATCAACGTCTTCTACAACGACCCGGTCTCGATCCGGGTCAACATGACCGGCGCCTCGCACACCTGGTCGAGCGCCGGGGCGGTCAGCCACTACAACACCTGGGACTGGTTCAGCGCCTCGGGCTGGTACCGGGACGCGTACTCGACCGGCAACACCTCGACGGCCACGAACACCAAGGCCACGTTCCGCAACACGCTGTTCTGCAACCCGGTCGCGAACACGTACACGTACCACAACCGCACCGAGTTCCGCGGGTACACCAA
Source organism: Cellulomonas sp. (assembly GCA_032056255.1). GTDB lineage: Bacteria > Actinomycetota > Actinomycetes > Actinomycetales > Cellulomonadaceae > Cellulomonas. The sequence goes on from DAMBCY010000316.1 coordinate 4,152, forward strand.
CGGCACGTGGGACTGGGGCTGGAACACCACGAAGTCCGGCGACTGCGCCTCGCTGCTCAGCGCGGGCTACTACGTGCAGACGCCATGATCGACGAGCGGGTCTCCACCGGGCAACGGTCCCTGGGCACCGCGCTGCTCCGCAGCCCGGTGCTGTGGATCGCCGCCGTGGTCTGCGTGATCGCCTCGCCGGCGCTGTTCCTGTCGACCCTGGTCGTCGGGCTGGTCGTGACCGTCGTCGGGCTGGTGCTGCGGCGCCGTGCCGGGGTACGGGTCTGGCCGCTCGCGCTGGGGATCGGCATGATCCTGGGCTCCTTGCCCTACTCGATCGCGGCACTGGTTGCCGCGCTCGGCTGAGCCCGGCACGGGGAGGGTGGTGGCGCCGTCGCGCACGGCCGGCGGCACCACCCTCCAGTTCGCCGCACCTCTCGCGGCGGTTGTTCCCGCGGTGCGCTACAAGTCCATGCCCGGTCGTCGTACTCGTACGGGTCGAGGCCGAGGTGCTCGTACGCGACCGTGGTGGCCTGGATCGGGGTGTAGGAGCTCGTCGAGCTGGCAGGCGGTGACCGAGGTGCCGCAGGACGCGACCGGGACCAGGTTCGGGTCGGCGAGCTCGCGGACGGCTTCGACGTCCATCGCGCCCTCGAGCAGGACCGGGGTGGCGTCGGCGGCCAGGCGCCGGCGGGCTTCGGTGTCCAGGCCGTAGAGGATCGCGGACTTGTCGTAGGCGTCGCCCAGCCATCGCGAAAAGCCGCGACGAATCAGAAATGCCGCTGCCATATGTCCCGTTCGCGAGTAACCGGATAACGTGCAAGCCATGAATCATCCCGAACCACCGCGCACGACGGCGCCCGCCGAAGTGGC
>DAMBCY010000317.1:0-5012 GCA_032056255.1 Cellulomonas sp.
GCCGACGTCGCCGCGTCGAAGCAGCGCACCGGGTCGGCATCCAGCGCCTCGACGGCGTCCGGGGTGGGCAGGGCGGCCTCGTCCGGCGCCGCCACCGGGCCGATCGCCACGACGTGCGCCACCAGCCGGACGCCCGCGGCCTGCTCGAGGAACCGCGCCGCCACCGTGCCCAGCGCCACCCGCGCCGCCGTCTCCCGCGCCGAGGCCCGCTCCAGCACCGGGCGCGCGTCGTCGAACGCGTACTTGCGCATCCCCACCAGGTCCGCGTGCCCCGGACGCGGCCGGGTCAGCGGGGCGTTGCGCGCCCGGTTCAGCTTCTCCGGGTCGTCCACCGGGTCCGACGACATCACGTCGACCCACTTCGGCCACTCCGTGTTGCCGATCTCGATCGCCACCGGGCCACCCTGCGACCGGCCCAGCCGGACGCCGCCCAGGATGCGCACCTCGTCCTGCTCGAACGCCATGCGCGCGCCGCGGCCGTAGCCGAGGCGACGACGGGCCAGGGCGGCGCGGATGTGGCTGGAGTCCACCGCCACGTCCGCGGGCAGACCCTCCAGGACACCCACCAGGGCGGGACCGTGCGACTCACCGGACGTCAACCAACGGAGCATGGGGGCAATCCTGGCACGTCAGGCGGGCACGGCCGCGCCCCGGTCCACGGGGTGGTCCGGGGGCGGCGGGTGGCCCGCGAGTCAGTTGAGCGGCACGAAGGGGTTGGCCTGGTCGCCCGGGACCGGGAGCTCCTCGTCCTCGGCGGCACCGTCCGGCGTCACGTCGGCCGACGGATCCGGCAGCACGTAGAGGTACCCCGTGAGCACCAGCTCGAGATCGCCCTTGGTGGTCGCGGGGCGACCACCGGCGGCGGCGGCGTCCTCCTGGCTCGTCGCCTGCACGGCACCCACGAGCACCAGCCTCGACGCCGCCTGGACGGCCCGGACGAAGCCGACGCTGGCGTCGTACCCGCCGACCGTGGTGATGGTGACCGGCACGACGTACGCACCGCTCGCGGCGACGGCGCCCTCCGCAGGCACGCCGTCCACCGCAGCGGTGCCGTCCACCGCAGCGGTGCCGTCCGACCCGGTCGAGGTGTCCACCGTGCTGCCGTCGGTCGCGGCGGTGCTGCCGTCCGTGAGCGCGAGGAACGCCTGGGGCGTGTTGACCGACAGCGTCGTCACGGTGACGCCGGCCGTGCTCGCGATGTTCTGGAGCTCTCGGGTGAACGCAGGCAGCTCCGCCGTGGCGGGGACCTCCGACCGCAGCGCGGCGAGCTGCTCCTGGAGCTCGTCGATGTGGTCGAACTGCAGGGCGAGCTGCTCGACCTGGCTCGCCAGGAGGTCGGCCCGGGCCAGCTCGTCCTCGGTCTGGCTCGCGGCTTCCCCGGCGTCGGCGAGCGCCGGCCCGACGAGCAGGAACCAGCTCGCGACGAGGAGCAGGACCGCGGCGAGCGCCGCTCCGACGGCCCAGGTGGAACGGGAGCTGAGGTTCACGGCGCCACCTCCGCGTCCGGGGCGAACCGCTGCGCGTACGCGGCCTCCGTGAGGTCGACCGTGCACGTGACCTGGTAGTGGATGCCGTCCTCGTCCGTGATCGTGGCGCTGCTGAACCACGGGTCGGCGAAACCCGGGACCGTCTCGAGCGCGTCGGACCAGGCGGCGACGTCCGGCAGGGTCTGCGCCCGGGCGGAGAAGGAGATCTGACCCACCGCGGCACCCCCGAGCGGGTCGACGCTGCCGCTCCACGGCGCCGCGGGCGATCCGGTGTCGGCGGAGATCGAGTCGTACGACACGCCGACCGGCGTGACCGCCCGCAGCGAACCGAGGTACGGCGCCCAGAGCACCTCGGTCGACGTACCCGACTCCCGAGTGTCCTCGACCGACGCGATCTGACCGAGCACCAGAGGCACTGCCGCGTACGTCGCCTGCTCCGCCACCAGCCGAGAGGTCTCCGCCTGCGCGTCCGCGAGCCTGCTCCGTGCCTCGCCGGCGAGGTACAGCGCACCCGCGTACGCGATCAGGGCGACCAGCACGACGACCAGCAGCCCGACGCCGAGCCAGCGGCGCAGCACGCGCAGGCGGCGGGCATCCCGGATCTCCTGCGGGAGCAGGTCGACCTGGGGCCAGAGAGCCGGAGGGGTCGTGACCGTCGCGCTCATGCCGCGATCCCGAAGGCGAGGCCGACCGCCGTCGTGACGGTGGGCTCCTGGAACCCCTCGGTGACGGACCTGCTCTGCCGGAGGGTCCCGAACGGCTCGCCGATGGCGACCCGCAGCCGGCTGGCGCTGGACAGGTACTGCCCGAGTCCGGGGAGGAACGCTCCTCCGCCGCTCAGGACGATCTGCTGCACACCCTTGCCGGGGTTGCCGCTGGCGAAGTAGACCATCGTGTTGCGGATCGCCTCCACGAGGGACGAGGTGACCTCCCGGATCACCTCCCGGGCGCCGTCGAGCTCCGCGGGCCCACCGAGGCCCACCCCCACGGCGCGCTTGATCCCCTCGGCGTCGTGGTGCGCGACGTTCATCGAGTTGGCGACGGCGTCGGTGACGTCCTGCCCTCCGGCCGGCAGGATGCGGACGAACCGCGGCAGGCCGTCGACGACGATGGTCACGTTGGTGACGCGCGCGCCGATGTCCACGAAGGCCCACACGCCGCTCGCGAGCGGCCCCCGTGCCTGGACCCGGGCCACCGCGAAGGCGTTGAGGTCCACCTGCACCGGTCGCAGGCCCGCGAGGGCCACCGCCCGGGTGTTCGCCTGGACGGTCTCCCGCGTCGCTGCGACCAGCAGCCCGTGGTGGACCGGCCCCTGCGGACCGATCTCGGAGGACGTCGGGTAGTAGTCGAGGATCGCGTCCTCGGTCGCCATGGGGAGCTGGTCCTGGACCTGGAACGGCAGCGACGCACGCAGCTGCGCGGGCGGCATGGCGGGCATGTCCAGGTCGCGGACCAGGACGCGCTGGTTGCCGATCCCGATCACGACCTCCTTGGACCCGAACCGCCGCTCGGCCCACAGCTGGCGCAGCGCCGTGGCCACGGTGTGCGGTTCGGCGACCTCACCGTCCCGGACCGCCCCGGCCGGAAGCTCCCGCTCCCCGAGCCGCACGAGCGTCGCGGCGGCACGACCCGCCGGGCCGGGGCCCGCGAACTCGACCTCCGCCGCCCGCACGTGCGTCGTCCCGATGTCGAGCCCGATCACTCGCGACTTCGCCACAGCACCTCTCCCTCTCGCGGTCTCCTGACCTCATCGGCCGTACCGCCGAGATCTTGAGCCGCCGAACGGATGACCGCGCGGACGCGCGAGCTCAGGCGAGCAGGCCCAGGTACCCGGTCCAGATGGCCTCGCCCGCGACGAGGCCGCCCGCCGCACCGGCCAGCATGAACGGACCGAACGGCACCACCGAGCTGCGCGACAGGCGGCGGGTCAGGAGCCCGGGCAGCACACCGACACCGGCCAGCACGAAGGCGGCGAACGCGCCGACGACCAGCGCACCCCAGCCGTGCCACGCGAGCGCCATCCCGAGGGCACCCGCGAGCTTCACGTCGCCGAAGCCCATGCCCCGGGGGTACGCGAGCATGACGCCGAAGTACACCGACCCCAGCACCGCGCCACCGACGAGCGCCCGCACGACCGCCGCCCCGTCCCCCGTCCCGCCGGGCGCCCAGGTCGCCACCGCGATGAGCGCCGCGATCACCGGGTACGCGGGGAGCACCAGCGCGTCCGGCAGCCGGTGCAGCTCCAGGTCGATCGCAGCGAGCGCGATCCCGAGCCCCGCCAGGTACCAGTAGAGCGGGAGCGACCACGTCGGCCCCTCCGCTGCGGCGACCGCTGTGAAGAGCACGGCGGTGCCGATCTCGACCAGGGCGTACCGCACCGAGATCGGTGCTCCGCAGTCCCGGCAGCGACCCCGGAGCACCAACCAGGACACCACCGGGATGTTGTCGCGGGCGCGCACGGGGTGGCCGCACTCCGGGCAGGCGCTGCCGGGGCTGACGACGGACCGCCCCCGCGGCACACGCCAGATGACCACGTTGAGGAACGACCCGATCAGCAGGCCCAGCACCGCACCCGCGGGCAGGAGCAGCGTCACGGTGTGGAGCTCCGCACCGCGGCCGGCGTGTCGATCTCGCCGCTGACCCGCAGGTCGAACTTCGCGTTCACCCACTTCGGGAAGTACGGGGGCCAGCGGGACTGGAGGCGGTCGTCGTAGCGGTAGTCCTTGACGTAGCCGCTGGCACCCTCCTTGGCGACGATGCCGCGCCACCGCTGCGCGATCGAGCCGCGGACCAGCAGGTCGCCCTGCTGCGGACCCTCGGCGTACTGCTGCACGAAGAACGAGTGCTGCAGCGTCTGGATCGACGCGGCGATCTGGAGGCCCTTCGTGGGCACGTTCCTGCTCTCGGTCGGGTCCGCGTAGCGGCGCGGCCACCCGGCGACCTCGGCGGTCGCGGACCCGACCGCGCCCCACTTGTACGCGCAGCTCCTCGAGCACGACGGGGTGACCTTCGTCGCCGAGACGGTGCCGAGCCGCGGGTGGAACACCTCGACCGAGTTCGTGGCGACCAGTCCGAGCATGTCCGTGCTGCTCGCCGCGATGCCGTTCTTCATGACCAGGTCGCCGGTCACCACGATCGATGCCGCAGCGGCAGCCGTCAGGCTCCCCGACAGCACGCCTTCGACGTAGAGGTTGCCCTTCGCGCAGTACTTGAGCTCGTCGATCATGTTCGTGTCCACCGTGTAGCGGTCGCTGCTGGAGGCGGGGCCGGCGAGCTTCTCGGCCGTGTACGTCCCGAGGGGGAGCTCCTGGCCCGTCGGACCGCCGAGCTCGCCCGCGAGGCACTGGCGGGCCGCCACCCCGGTGCTGTTGCCGACGTACAGCACCATCCCGTCAGGCACCGCCACCGTCGCGCCCGCCGCGGAGTCGAGGGCGTCGAGCGTGCCGCACACCGGGGTGACGCCGTTGGCGGCCGCGGTCGCGACGGGTGCCGTCATCCCGTTGATCGACTTCTTGTTCCACACCG
>DAMBCY010000318.1:0-5002 GCA_032056255.1 Cellulomonas sp.
CGCGGTGCTCGCGGCGCCGGCGGACGGCCGCGCGGGGGCGGCGGGTGCCGCGGCCGGCGTGGTCGCCGTCGTGGGCCGCACGGGGTTGGCGGCCGGCTTCGCCGGGGTGGACGCCGGGGCGCTTCCCTTCGACGCCGGGGTGCTGCTCTTCGGCGCGGCGGCGCCCGGCTTCCCGGTCTCGCGGCCCGACGACGGGCTGCGCGGCGGGATGGACGGCGGCGTGTCGCTGCTCACGCATCCTCCTCGGAGGTCTCGTCAGCCACCGGGGCGTCCGGAGCTGTGGTGGCGCTGGTGTCCTCGAGGGCTGCGGACGTGAGGTCCGGCTCGCCCGACTCACCCACGGTACCCGCCTCGTCGCCGAGGTGACGCTCGATGTTGCGGGCGACCGCGATGATCCGGTCCCCGTTGTCGGGCTTCGCGAAGATCACGCCCTGCGTGGTGCGGCCGGTCGCGTTCACCTCGGACGTGGCGGAGCGGACGATCTTGCCGCGCTCCATGATGACGAGCACCTCGTCCTCGGGGTCCGTGACCAGGGCGCCGACGAGGTCGCCGTTCGCCTCCGGGAGGTTCGCCACCTTGATGCCCAGGCCGCCACGGCCCTGCACGCGGTAGTTCTCGACCGTCAGCGCGGTGCGCTTGGCGATGCCGCCCTCGGTGACCGTGAACAGGAACGCCTCCTCGCGGACGACGTCCATGGCCAGCAGCTCGTCGTCGGCGCGGAACTTCATGCCGGTGACGCCGGAGGTCGCGCGGCCCATCGGGCGCAGCGCCTCGTCCGTCGCGGTGAACCGCAGCGACTGACCCTTGCGGGACACCAGGATGAGGTCGTTCACCGAGTCGACGATCCGCGCCGAGACCAGCTCGTCCGGCAGGCCGTCGTCGTCCTCGCGCAGGTTGATGGCGATGACGCCGCCCGACCGGTTCGAGTCGTACTCGGCGAGCCGGGTCTTCTTCACCAGCCCCCGCTTGGTGGCCAGGACCAGGAACTCCGCCTGCTCGTAGTCGCGCAGGTCCAGCACCTGCGCGATCTTCTCGCCCGGCTGGAACGCCAGCAGGTTCGCGACGTGCTGGCCCTTCGCGTCCCGGCCGCCCTCGGGCAGCTCGTACGCCTTGGCGCGGTACACCCGGCCCAGGTTCGTGAAGAACAGCAGCCAGTGGTGCGTCGTGGTGACGAAGAAGTGGTCGACGAGGTCGTCCTCGCGCAGCTGCGCGCCGCGCACGCCCTTGCCGCCGCGCCGCTGCGCCCGGTAGCTGTCCGACCGGGTGCGCTTGGCGTAGCCGCCGCGGGTGATGGTCACGACCATCTCCTCCTCGGCGATCAGGTCCTCGACCGACACCTCGCCGTCGAACGGCAGGATCGTGGTGCGCCGCTCGTCGCCGTACCGGTCGACGATCTCGTCCAGCTCCTCGCGGACGATCGTGCGCTGCCGCTCGGGGGACCCGAGGATCTCGCGGTAGCCGCGGATCTCGGTCTCGAGCTTCGCGTAGTCGTCGAGGATCCGCTGCCGCTCGAGCGCGGCGAGCCGGCGCAGCTGCAGGGTGAGGATGGCGTTCGCCTGGACCTCGTCGATGTCCAGCAGCGCCATCAGGCCGGTGCGGGCCTCGTCGGCGTCGGGGGAGCGCCGGATCAGCGCGATGACCTCGTCCAGCGCGTCGAGCGCCTTGAGGTAGCCGCGGAAGATGTGGATCTGCTCCTCGGCCTTGCGCAGCCGGAAGCTCGTCCGCCGCACGACGACGTCGAGCTGGTGGGTCGTCCAGTGCCGGATGAACGCGTCGAGGCTGAGCGTGCGGGGCACGCCGTCGACCAGGGCGAGCATGTTCGCGCCGAACGTGTCCTGCAGCTGGGTGTGCTTGTACAGGTTGTTGAGCACGACCTTCGCGACGGCGTCGCGCTTCAGCACGATGACCAGCCGCTGGCCGGTGCGGCCCGAGGTCTCGTCCCGGATGTCCGCGATGCCGGTGACCTTGTTGTCGCGGACCAGGTCGGCGATCTTCTTGGCCAGGGTGTCCGGGTTGACGGCGTACGGCAGCTCGGTGACGACCAGGCAGATCCGGCCCTGGATCTCCTCGACCTCGACGACGGCGCGCATCGTGATGGAGCCGCGGCCGGTGCGGTACGCCTCCTCGATGCCCTTGTGGCCGAGGATCGTCGCACCGGTCGGGAAGTCGGGGCCCTTGACCCGCAGCAGCAGCGCGGCGAGGAGCTCCTCCTTGGACGCCTCCGGGTTGTCGAGGTGCCAGCGCACGCCCTCGGCGATCTCGCGCAGGTTGTGCGGCGGGATGTTGGTCGCCATGCCGACCGCGATGCCGGCGGAGCCGTTGACCAGCAGGTTCGGGAACCGCGACGGCAGGACCGCGGGCTCCTGGGTGCGACCGTCGTAGTTGTCCTGGAAGTCGACGGTGTCCTCGTCGATGTCCCGGACCATCTCCATGGCCAGCGGCGCCATCCGGCACTCGGTGTACCGCGGGGCGGCGGCCGGGTCGTCGCCGGGTGAGCCGAAGTTCCCCTGGCCGGCGACCAGCGGGTACCGCAGCGACCAGTCCTGCACGAGCCGCACGAGGGCGTCGTAGATCGAGGTGTCGCCGTGCGGGTGGAACTTGCCCATCACGTCGCCGACGACGCGGCTGCACTTGGAGAACTGCCGGTCGGGCCGGTAGCCGCCGTCGTACATGGCGTACAGGACGCGGCGGTGCACCGGCTTGAGGCCGTCGCGGACGTCCGGCAGGGCGCGTCCCACGATGACCGCCATCGCGTAGTCCAGGTAGGACCGCTGCATCTAGAGCTGCAGGTCCACCTGGTCGATGCGGCCGTGCTCGATGTTGGCGCCGGTCAGCTCAGTCACAGGTCAGGTCCTTCGGTGGGACTGGTCCCGGCGGGGTGCGCCGGGGGTCGGGGAGGGGCGGGTGCCGCGGTCAGATGTCCAGGAACCGCACGTCGCGTGCGTTGCGCTGGATGAACGAGCGGCGGGACTCGACGTCCTCACCCATGAGCACGGAGAACGTCTCGTCCGCGGCCGCGGCCTCCTCGAGGGTGACCTGCAGCAGCGTGCGGTGCTCCGGGGCCATCGTGGTCTCCCAGAGCTCCGAGTAGTCCATCTCGCCCAGACCCTTGTAGCGCTGGATGCCGTTGTCCTTGGGGACCCGCTTGCCGTTCGCCTGCCCGTCGGCCAGCACCGCGTCGCGCTCCCGGTCGGAGTACACGTAGTCGTGCGGGGCGTTCGACCACTTGATCCGGAACAGCGGCGGCTGCGCCATGAACACGTGGCCCTTGAGGATGAGCTCGGGCATGTACCGGTAGAGGAGCGTCAGCAGCAGCGTGCAGATGTGCCGGCCGTCGACGTCGGCGTCGGCCATCAGCACGATCTTGTGGTACCGCAGCTTCGACAGGTCGAAGTCCTCGCCGATGCCGGTGCCGAACGCGGTGATGAGCGCCTGGACCTCCGCGTTGCCGAGCGCGCGGTCGAGGCGCGCCCGCTCGACGTTGAGGATCTTCCCGCGCAGCGGCAGGATCGCCTGCGTCGTGGGGTTCCGGCCGCGGACGGCCGAGCCGCCGGCCGAGTCGCCCTCGACGATGAAGATCTCGCACTCGGCCGGGTTGTTGGACTGGCAGTCCTTCAGCTTGCCGGGCATCGAGTTCGACTCGAGCAGCCCCTTGCGGCGGGTGGCCTCACGGGCCTTGCGTGCCGCGATCCGCGCCTGGGACGCCTGGATGGCCTTGCGGATGACGTCCTTGGCCTCGTTCGGGTGCGAGTCCAGCCAGTCGGCGAGCTGCTCGTTGACGACGCGCTGCACGAACGTCTTCGCCTCGGTGTTGCCCAGCTTGGTCTTCGTCTGGCCCTCGAACTGCGGCTCGCCGAGCTTGATCGACACGACGGCCGTCAGGCCCTCGCGGATGTCGTCGCCCGTGAGGTTGTCGTCCTTCTCCTTGAGGATGCCCTTGTCGCGCGCGTACCGGTTGACCAGCGAGGTCATCGCCGCACGGAAGCCCTCCTCGTGCGTGCCGCCCTCGGTGGTCGAGATGGTGTTCGCGTAGGTGTGCACCGACTCGGAGTAGGCGCTGGTCCACTGCATGGCGACCTCGACCGAGATCTTGCGCTCGGTGTCCTCCGCCTCGAAGTCGATGACCTCGGGATGCACCAGGTCGACCTTCTTCGTCGAGTTCAGGTGCTTCACGTAGTCGACGAGCCCGCCGTCGTACTTGTAGACGACCGTGCGCGCCGTGTCGGCCGGGGCCTCGTCGCCGGCGACCTCGTCCTCGGTGCCCGTGTGCTGCGGCCGCTCGTCGGTCAGCGTGATCTGCAGGCCCTTGTTGAGGAACGCCATCTGCTGGAACCGGGACCGCAGGGTCTCGAAGTCGAAGTCGACCGTCTCGAAGATGGTCGGGTCCGCCCAGAACGTCTGCGACGTCCCGGTCTCGCCCGTCGCGGGGCCCTGGCGGAGCTCGCTCGCCGGCTTCCCGCCGTCCGCGAAGTCCATCTCCCAGGTGTAGCCGTCGCGCTTGACGACCGTCTCGACGCGCTGGGACAGGGCGTTCACGACCGAGATGCCGACGCCGTGCAGGCCGCCGGACACCGCGTAGCCGCCGCCGCCGAACTTGCCGCCGGCGTGCAGGATCGTCATGACGACCTCGACGGTGGGCCGGTGCTCGGTCGGGTGCATGGCGACCGGGATGCCGCGGCCGTTGTCCACGACCTGGACACCGCCGTCGGCGCGCAGGGTGACCTCGATGTGGTCGCAGTACCCCGCCAGCGCCTCGTCGACCGAGTTGTCGACCACCTCGTACACCAGGTGGTGCAGGCCGCGCTCGCCGGTGGAGCCGATGTACATGCCGGGACGCTTGCGGACGGCCTCGAGCCCCTCGAGGACGGTGATCGCGGAGGCGTCGTAGGCGGGAGTCCCGTTCACCACCCCCGGTGTCGTGCCGTTCGGGCTGTCGGGTGCAGGTCCGGTGGAGGGGCTCTGGTCGGCCACGGGCGGTGGTGCTCCTCAGTTCTCGTACGCG
>DAMBCY010000319.1:0-4990 GCA_032056255.1 Cellulomonas sp.
GACAGCCCCGTGGGGTGGGAGCCGTCGAACCAGCGGCGGAGAGCCGCCCCGGCCTCGACCAGGACGTCCACCCCGGCGTACCACCCGCCCACGGGGACGACGCTCGTCGCCGACACCACCGCCCATGCCTGGGCGCCGTCGTAGGTGCCCGTCGCCGAATCCGACAGGGGGCTCCGCCGCGGACCTACGCCAGCGTCTGCGTGAGCACCGACCCCGCCGCCGTGTGCGCCACGCGCGCGAGCGCCCCGTTGACCAGCGACAGGTGCGGCGGCACGTGCCCGCAGTCGACGTCCGCGAGCACCGGCACGCTGAGGTCGCCCAGCGCGTGCCGGACCGCGTCGTGCTGGGTCCAGCCGGGGGCGTCGGGGCCGTGCGTGCGCCCGATCAGCACAGCGTTCGCGTGCGCGAACCACCCCGCGTACCGCAGGCCGAGCAGCCGCCGGGTCACGTCGGCGGCGTCCGCGGCGGCGGCCTCCAGGTAGACGATCGTGCCCTCGGGGGCGTGCGCGGCGACGAACGCGTCGAGGTCGCCGTACGGGGTGCCCGCGAGGTGGGACATCGTCTCCAGGCAGCCGCCGAGCAGCCGGCCGGTGGCCTCCACCTCCCCCTCGGCGTCGAGGCGGGTCCAGCCGCCGGGCGCGTCGAGCACGAGCTCGTCGGCTTCCGGCTCGGCCGCGAAGTCCGTGAACCCCGCCGAGCGGTACCGCGGTGCGGCTCCCTGGACCAGGACGGCGCCGGGCTCGGCGGTGACGACGTCGAGCCAGGGCAGCATCGGCGCGGGCACCCGGAACGGGGTGTCCATGAGGTTCTGCCCGTGCAGGGTCGCGACGCCGGTCCGCAGCGTCAGCGGCAGCAGCAGCGTGGAGATGTCGGAGTAGCCGACGAACCACGTCGGGTCGGCGGCGAGCGCGTCCCAGTCGAGGCGGGGGAGCAGGTCGAGCGCGATCTCCCCGCCCCAGGGCGGCACCACCGCGCGCACGCCGGGGTCGGTCAGCAGCCCGGTGAGCTCCGCCGCGCGGGCGTCGGCCGGGCCGCTCGCGATGCCGTCGTGCCGGACCAGGGGGCCGAGCCGCACGGGGAACCCGCGGTCGGCGAGGTGGCGGACGGCGACGTCGAGGCGGTCCGCGTGCCGGTCGGCGACACCGGCGGACGGGGCGGCGACACCGATCACGTCGCCCGGGACCAGCGGGCGGGGGTAGCGGATCACGCCGCGCAGTCTGCCAGGACCCGTCCTGCGGCGACGGCCCGTGACCCGGCCGCGCCGGTCCGCCGCCGGGGGTGCCCGGGACGACGCCCACCGGCTATCATCGCCGTGTGACGATGACATCCCCGGTGATCGATAATGAGAACGACACCCGTCCCGCGGACGACGCCGCCCTCACGGCCCCGAGCGCCGCGCTGTTCCGCGCGCTCGGCGAGCCGGCCCGGCTGACCCTGCTGCGGCACCTGTTCACCGGCGAGCACTCCGTTCGCGAGCTCACCGAGCACCTCGGCCTCGCCCAGAGCACCGTGAGCGTGCACCTGGCGTGCCTGCGCGACTGCGGGCTCGTCACCGTCCGGCAGCGGGGGCGGTCCTCGATCTACGCGGTCGCCGATCCCGGGCGGCTCGCGACGCTGATCGGTGTGGCGGAGGAGCTGCTGCACGGGGGACCGCGGCCCGACGGGTGCGCGCACCTGGCGGGGGGCGACCGGTGAGCCACGACCACGGGCACGCGCCGTCGGGCGGCGACGACCAGCGGCGGCGGCTGGCGATCGCGTTCGCCCTGACGTCCACGGTCCTGGTGGCGCAGGCCGTCGGGGCGCTGATCACCGGCAGCCTGGCGCTGCTGGTCGACACCGCGCACATGCTCACCGACGCCGCCGGGCTGCTGATGGCGCTGATCGCCGCGCACCTGTCGCTCAAGCCGGTGACGTCGCGGTGGACCTGGGGCTACCGGCGGGCCGAGGTGCTGGGCGCGCTGGCCCAGTCCGCCGTGCTGCTGGCGGTCGGCGTCTACGTGCTGGTCGAGGGGGTGCAGCGGCTGTTCGCGCCGCCGGAGGTCCCCTCCACGGAGCTGATCGTGTTCGGGGTGATCGGCCTGGTCGCGAACGTCGCGGCGATCGCGGTGCTCGCGGGCGGCCGGTCGGCGACCTTCACCATGCGCGCCGCCTTCCTGGAGGTGCTGAACGACGCCCTCGGCTCGGTCGGCGTCATCGTCGCAGCGGTCGTCATCGCCACGACGGGCTGGCAGCAGGCGGACGCCGTCGCGGGCCTGCTGATCGGCGCGCTGATCGTCCCGCGCGCCGTCCGGCTGCTCCGCGAGCCCGCCGCGGTGCTGCTGGAGTCCACCCCTCCGGGACTGGACCTCGACGCGGTGCGCGAGCACCTGCTGGGCGTCGAGCACGTGCGCGCGGTGCACGACCTGCACGCGACGCTGGTCGCGACCGGGCTGCCGGTCGTGACCGCGCACATCACGGTGGACGACGGGTGCTTCTCCGACGGGCACACCGCGCGGATCCTCGACCAGCTCCAGGAGTGCCTGGCCTCGCACTTCCCGATCTCGGTCGAGCACTCGACGTTCCAGATCGAACCCGCGTCGCACCGCCGGCACGAGCACCTGGGGCACGGCTGACCGGTGCGGCTACCCGCCCAGCGCCGCCACCGCCCGGGCGATCCGCGCGGCCCGGGTGGTCGTGCTCGGTGCCGTCATGACCGGGTGCAGCACCGAGTACCGCTCCTGCCGGTTCAGGGCGTCGAACCGGTCCCGCGCGCCGGGGGCGGCGTCGAGCGCGGCCAGCAGGTCGGCCGGCGTCTCGGCGGTCGCCGACCCGGCGTAGGCGCGGTCCCAGCGGCCGTCCGCGCGCGCCCGGTCGACCTCGGCCTGCCCGGCCGGTCGCAGCCGGCCCTCGGCCACCAGCCGTGCGACGTGCTCGATGTTGCGCCGCGACCAGAGCGACCGCGAGCGGCGCGGGGTGAACCGCTGCTGGAACGTGGCGTCGTCACCGCGGCGCTTCTGCCCGTCGATCCAGCCGCTGCACAGCGCCTCGTCGAGCGCCTGCGCGTAGGTCAGGGACCTCGGGTCGACGGTCCCCTTCTTGGCGAGCACCAGCCACACGCCCTCGGTGGCGGACTCGTGCGCGTCGAGCCAGGCGCGCCAGGCGGCGGCGTCGGCGACGACCAGGACGGGCTGCTCGGCAGGCATGGCCCGATGGTGGCACGGACCGCCCACACCCGGAGCCGGGGCCCGGCACCGCCTCCGTCAGCCCGGCAGCACGCCCAGGCGCGCGGCGAGCGGCGCGCCGCGGAGCACGGCCTGCGCCGCGAGGCCGTGCGCCGCGACGAGCAGGTCGACGTACTCGCGCCGGTGCGGGTAGAGCAGGGCGCCCTCGGTGTACCGGGCGCCGAACGCCGGGTCGAAGAACGGCGCGGACGTCGAGCCGAGCACGTGCGCGGTCTCGGCGAGCCGGCCGAGCGCGCCCGGGCTGAACTTCCGGTGCAGCTCGGCGTAGGTGTCGAGGAAGCCGAAGTAGGCGCCGCCGGAGCGCAGCGTGTAGCAGAGGAACTGCGTGCTGCCGCCGGCGTGCAGGCGCAGCACCAGCGCGTCGCCGTCGGCGCGGAACGCGGCGACGACGGCCCGGAACCAGCGCTCGGCGGCGGGGTCGAGCGCCAGGGCGTCGCCGCCCCGTCCCGCGTCGCCCTTCCAGCCGGCGGCCTGGATCGCGACGAACTCGTCCTCGACGGCCGGGTCGGCGCTCACGTCGTCCAGTTCGAGCGGCCCGCCGGCGTCGCGGGCCAGGCCGCGCGCGCGGCGCCGGACGTCCTTCCGGCCGCGGGCCGTCATGTGCGCGGTGGCCAGCGGAGGGCCGGTCGCGGGGACCCCCGCCGGGGTCGGCGGCGTCGGCGCGCCGTCCCGGTACGCGAACGCGGCGGTCTCGCGGCGGTACTCGTGCACCCGGACGGAGGTCCGTGCCGTCACCCGCGCGAGCGCGTCGGCGAGCGGCCCGTCGGCGGGGAACCGGCGCAGCTGGACCAGCCCGGGCAGACCGACGCCGGCACCGCCCCGGAGCAGGGCGCCGAGCGCCTCGGTGGTGCACCCCGCGTGGACCAGGGGCTGGTGCCGGTCGGCGTGCACGGCCATGAACTCCCCGCCGGTGGTGGCGGCGCGCAGCGGGACCCGGTGCCCGATGCGGCGGGTCGCGACGGCGAGCACGGCGAGCCACTCGCCGGCGTCCTCGACGACGAGCAGCAGGACGTCGTCGGCCGCGTCGCCGCGGTGGCGCGCCGGGACGAGGAACCGCGGGTCGAGGTAGAGGTTCGGCTCGACCGCGCCGTCGGCGAGCCGCTGCCAGGCGCGCACGTCGGCGTCGGTCACGTCCGACAGCGGGATGAGACGGGTGCGCACGCGGTCCTCCAGGGGCTTCTACCGAGCGGTGTGGGCCTGTCGTGAGGATATGGACCGATTTGCCCTGTTTTGAACCTGTGGATCGGGTGAACGTGCGCTGTGCGCGCGGGTCCCACCCGTCCGGGTGCACCCGGACGGGACGACGGTTGCCCCGGGGCACGGTCGCACCCGCCGGTCGGGTCGGTGCACGGGCTACGGTCGTCCCACGGCACCACCGAGGGAGGCGGCATGGCCCGGCGCGCGATCATCCTGCACGGCACCCACGGGCACCCGGACAACGTCTGGTACCCGTGGCTCGCCGCCCGGCTGACGGCTCGCGGCTACGCCGTCGAGCGGCCGCACTACCCGAGCCTCAACGTCGAGCCGGTCGCGACGTTCCTGCCGCGGGTGCTCGCGGCGCAGGTCGTCGACCGCGAGACGGTGCTGATCGGCCACTCGGGCGGCGCGGCCCTGCTGCTGGCGCTCCTGGAGCACCTGGACGCGCCGGTCGCGCAGGCGGTGCTCGTCGCCGGCTACGCCACCCGGCCGAACGAGTCCGAGGAGCCGGTGCTGCAGGACGCCTACGACTGGGGCCGCATCCGCGCGAACGCGGGCGAGCTCGTCCTCGT
>DAMBCY010000320.1:0-3100 GCA_032056255.1 Cellulomonas sp.
GCTCGACGTGATCGTCGAGTCGGTCGCCCGGGTCAGCGAGGTCGCCACCCCCGACGTCCCGGCCACCAGCCACCCGCTGCCGATGACGAACGTCTTCCGCCCCGACGTGCCCGAGCCCACGCTGGCGCAGGCCGACGTGCTGGCCGGTGCGCCGGCGTCGGAGGACGGCAAGTTCCTCGTCCCGCAGATCCTCGGGGAGGAGTGAGCGTGACCGCGTCGTCCGACCTGACCCGGCTCTCCGCCGCCGACCTGGCGGAGCGGCTGACCGCGCGCGAGGTGTCCAGCGTCGAGGCCACCCGGGCCCACCTGGACCGCATGGCCGCCGTCGAGCCCGCCGTGCACGCCTTCCTGCACGTCTCCGGCGACGAGGCCCTGGCCACGGCGCGGGAGGTCGACGAGCGCCGCTCCGCCGGCGCCGAGCTGCACCCGCTGGCCGGCGTGCCGATCGCCGTCAAGGACGTCGTCGTCACGCGGGGCCTGCCGACCACCGCGGGCTCGAAGATCCTCGAGGGCTGGGTGCCGCCGTACGACGCGACCCTGGTCGAGCGGATCAAGGCCGCGGGCCTGCCGATCCTCGGCAAGACCAACATGGACGAGTTCGCCATGGGGTCGAGCACCGAGCACTCCGCGTACGGCAACACGCACAACCCGTGGGACCTGGACCGGATCCCCGGCGGCTCCGGCGGCGGCTCGGCCGCCGCGGTCGCCGCCTACGAGGCGCCGCTCGCGATCGGCACGGACACCGGCGGCTCGATCCGCCAGCCCGGTGCCGTCACCGGCACCGTCGGCGTGAAGCCCACCTACGGCTCCGTGTCCCGGTACGGCCTGATCGCGCTGGCCTCCAGCCTCGACCAGGCGGGCCCCGTCACCCGCACGGTGCTCGACTCCGCGCTGCTGCACGAGCTGATCGGCGGCCACGACCCGCGCGACTCGACGTCCATCCCGGAGCCGCTGCCCGGCCTGGTCGCGGCGGCGCGGCAGGGCGCGACCGGCGACCTGACCGGCGTGCGCGTCGGCGTGGTCCGCGAGCTGCAGGGCGAGGGCTACCAGCCCGGCGTCCTGGCCCGGTTCGAGGAGTCGCTCGAGCTGCTGCGCGGCGCGGGCGCCGAGATCGTCGAGGTCTCCTGCCCGCACTTCGAGTACGCGCTGGGTGCGTACTACCTGATCCTGCCGTCCGAGGCGTCCAGCAACCTGGCGAAGTTCGACGGCATGCGGTTCGGCCTGCGGGTCGAGCCGTCGGAGGGTCCCGTCACGGCCGAGCGCGTCATGGCGGCCACCCGCGGCGCCGGCTTCGGCGACGAGGTCAAGCGCCGGATCATCCTCGGCACCTACGCCCTGTCGGCCGGCTACTACGACGCCTACTACGGCAGCGCGCAGAAGGTCCGCACGCTGATCCAGCGCGACTTCGCGAACGCGTTCGCCCAGGCGGACGTGCTGGTCTCCCCGACGGCACCGACCACGGCGTTCAGGCTCGGCGAGAAGCTGGACGACCCGCTGGCGATGTACCTGAACGACGTCGCCACCATCCCCGCGAACCTGGCCGGCGTGCCCGGCATGTCGCTGCCGAACGGCCTGTCGGACGACGGGCTGCCCGTGGGGTTCCAGGTGCTGGCCCCCGCCAAGGCGGACGACCGGCTCTACCGCGTGGGTGCCGCGCTCGAGGCGCTGCTGGAGACGAGCTGGGGCGGCCCGCTGCTGGCCATGGCCCCGGAGCTGGAGGTGGGCGAGTGAGCACCCGGACCGTCGACCTGGTCGACTACGACGAGGCCGTGTCCCGGTTCGACCCGGTGATCGGCATCGAGGTGCACGTCGAGCTCGGCACCCGCACCAAGATGTTCGACGCCGCGCCGCAGACGTTCGGCGACGAGCCGAACACCGCGGTGACGCCCGTGTCGCTGGGCCTGCCCGGCGCCCTGCCCGCGGTCAACGGCACCGCGGTGGAGTACGCGATCCGGATCGGCCTCGCGCTGAACTGCGAGATCGCGGAGTCCTGCCGGTTCGCCCGGAAGAACTACTTCTACCCGGACGTCCCGAAGAACTTCCAGACCTCGCAGTACGACGAGCCGATCGCGCACGACGGGTACCTGGACGTCGAGCTCGAGGACGGCACCGTGTTCCGCGTCGAGATCGAGCGTGCGCACATGGAGGAGGACGCCGGCAAGAACACCCACGTGGGCGGCGCCACCGGGCGCATCCAGGGCGCCGAGTACTCGCTCGTCGACTACAACCGCGCCGGCATCCCGCTGGTGGAGATCGTCACGCGGCCCATCACCGGCGCCGGCGAGCGCGCGCCCGAGGTGGCCCGTGCCTACGTGCAGACGCTCCGGGACATCTTCCGGGCGCTCGGCGTCTCGGAGGCCCGGATGGAGCGCGGGAACGTCCGCGCGGACGTGAACGTGTCGCTGCGTGCCACGCCCGGGTCGCCCCTGGGCACCCGGACGGAGACCAAGAACGTCAACTCGTTCCGGTCCGTCGAGCGGTCCGTGCGGTACGAGATCAGCCGGCAGGCCGCGGTGCTCGACGCCGCCGGCACCGTGGTCCAGGAGACCCGGCACTTCCACGAGGACACCGGCATCACGACGTCGGGCCGCGTGAAGTCGGACGCCGAGGACTACCGGTACTTCCCGGAGCCCGACCTGGTCCCGATCGCGCCGGACCGTGCGTGGGTCGAGGAGATCCGCGCGACGCTGCCCGAGCTGCCCGCGGCCCGCCGGCGCCGGCTGCAGGGCGACTGGGGCTACGCCGACGCCGAGATGCGCGACGTGGTCAACGCCGGGGCCGTCGAGCTGATCGAGGCGACCGTCGCCGCGGGTGCGAGCCCGGCCGCCGCGCGCAAGTGGTGGATGGGCGAGCTCGCCCGCACCGCGAAGACGCAGGAGGTGGAGCTCGGCGAGCTGCCGATCACCCCGGCGCAGATCGGCCAGCTCCAGCAGCTGGTCGACGCGGGGCGGATCAACGACAAGCTCGCCCGGCAGGTCCTCGAGGGCGTGCTCGCGGGGGAGGGCGACCCGGAGGCGGTCGTCGTCGCCCGCGGGCTCGAGGTCGTCTCGGACGACGGTCCGCTGCTCGAGGCCATCGACGCCGCGCTCGCCGCGCAGCC
>DAMBCY010000320.1:3110-4656 GCA_032056255.1 Cellulomonas sp.
ACATCACCGAGAAGATCCGGTCCGGGAACCTCGGGCCGGTCGGCGCGATCATCGGCGCGGTCATGAAGGCCACCCGCGGCCAGGCCGACGCCGGGCGCGTGCGCGAGCTGGTGCTGGAGCGCGTCGCGCAGGGCTGAGACCCGCGGACCACGACGGCGGCGCACCCGGTCGGGTGCGTCGCCGTCGCCGCGAAACACGACGGTCACCCGGGGTGCCTAGCATCGGGTGGACGAAGGGGAGGACCCATGGAGAAGCCCACGCTCGAGGGCGAGATGATCCGGCTGCGGCCCATCCGCGCCGACGACGCCCCGGCGATGTGGGAGATGGTCGACGACCCCGCCGGGATGCGCACGACCGGGACGACGACGGTGTTCACCCGGGAGGAGATCGACCGCTGGTGCGCGACGGTCTCCGGCCTCGACGGCCGCATCGACCTCGCGATCACCGCGAACGGCTCGGACGCGTACCTCGGCGAGATCGTGCTGAACCACATCGACGAGGCCGTCGGCTCGGCGGACCTGCGCCTGGTCATGCGGCCCGGCTACCGCGGCCGCGGCTACGGCACCGAGGCGATCGAGCTGGTGCTCGGCCTGGCGTTCGACGGCATCGGCCTGCACCGCGTGGGCCTGGACGTGCTGTCGATCAACGGCCGGGCGCGCTCGCTCTACGAGAGCATCGGGTTCGTCGCGGAGGGACGGCGGCGGGACGCCTACCGCGACGGCGACGGCTGGTGCGACGCGATCCTCATGTCGATGCTCGAGGACGAGTACCGGACGCTGCGCACGGCCTGACCTGCCGGACGCACGGAGCGCGCGGGGACGCACGAGGCGCCGGCCTCCCCGGAGGGGAGGAGACCGGCGCCTCGGGTCGTGCGGGGCTCAGACGAGCCAGCGGTTGTCCGCCACGACCGGCAGGCTCTTCCACCAGCGGCCGAGGCCCCAGGTGTCGCCGTTCTGCGTGAGCGCCACCAGGACCAGGACCAGCGCGTAGATGATGTGGTAGTCGATCAGCGGGTTGGTCGAGCCGGCGATGAGCGGCCACTCGGCGAGCCACATCATCGCCATGATGAGCGCGCCGGCGGCGGCGGCGACGCGGGTGCCGATGCCGAGCATGACCGCGAGACCGACACCCAGCATGCCGAGCATGAACAGCACGTCGGTGACCGGGCTGGCGATGCCGTTGAAGAAGCCCTGGAGCGGGCCCTGGGCGGCGAACTGCAGGAAGCCCTGGCTGGGGGCGCCGCCGCGGATCCACGCGTCGGCCGAGGCGGTCGAGTAGCCGAGGCCGAACGTCTTGTCCAGGAACGCCCAGAGGAAGATGAAGCCGGTGGTGAGACGCAGGGCGGCGAGCACCTTGCGGGCGGCGGACGACGTCACGACGTCGTCCTGCGTGCGCTGCACGGCGGCGGTGCTGGTGCTCCGGGTGGGGGTGATCGTGGCCATCGTCTGCTACGTCCGTTTCGGGTGGGTGCCGCCCTTGTGACGACATTCCCAATCTCCCCCCGCCCGCGGCGGTCCGCCGGGGCCAAAGGTCCCGGTTGGTCCCG
>DAMBCY010000320.1:4666-4980 GCA_032056255.1 Cellulomonas sp.
CCCGGAATGCCCGGTTTCGGGGCCCGGACCAGGACGTTCGGCCCACGTTTCCTGTGAGCGGCGCCCGGGACCCCGCGCCCGGCGGCGTCCGGCGAGCCCCGCGTCGGGACCTTGGTCCCAGGCGGTGGGGGCGCTCGGCGCGCGGGGCACGACGACGGCGCCCGCCCCCTCGGTCGAGGGGAGCGGGCGCCGTCGGGTCGGGTGCGGTCAGCGGAGCCAGCGCTGCGTCTGCACCACGGGCAGCTCGCGCCACCGGCGTCCGAGGCCCCACGTGTCACCGGCCAGGCAGGTCGCCACGACGACCAGGGCCAGCG
>DAMBCY010000321.1:0-4596 GCA_032056255.1 Cellulomonas sp.
GCCAGCGCGAGCACCAGCAGATCTTCCCGCGGGCCGGCTGGGTCGAGCACGACCCGAACGAGATCTGGAACAACGCGCGCGAGGTCGTCGGCATCGCCCTGTCGCGGGCGAACGTCACCTACTCCGACATCGTCGCCGTCGGCATCACCAACCAGCGCGAGACCGCCGTCGTGTGGGACCGCACCACCGGCGAGCCCGTCTACAACGCGATCGTCTGGCAGGACACCCGCACCCAGAAGATCTGCGACGACCTCGCGGCGCTCGGCGGCGGCGCCGAGCGGTACAAGGACCGTGTCGGCCTGCCGCTCGCGACCTACTTCTCCGGCCCGAAGATCCGCTGGATCCTCGACAACGTCGAGGGCGCCCGCGAGAAGGCGGAGCGCGGTGAGCTCGCGTTCGGCAACACCGACGCGTGGGTGCTGTGGAACATGACCGGCGGGGTCGACGGCGGCGTGCACGTCACCGACGTCACCAACGCGTCCCGCACCATGCTGATGAACGTCGACTCGCTCACCTGGAACGAGGAGATCGCGGCGGAGATGGGTGTGCCGCTGTCGATGCTCCCCGAGATCCGCTCCTCGTCCGAGGAGTACGGCAAGGGCCGGCAGGGCGGGCTGGTCCCGGGCGTGCCGATCGCCGGCATCCTCGGCGACCAGCAGGCCGCGACGTTCGGCCAGGCGTGCTTCGAGATCGGCAACGCCAAGAACACGTACGGCACCGGTAACTTCATGCTGCTGAACACCGGCACCGAGCCCGTCCAGTCCAAGAACGGCCTGCTCACCACCGTCGCCTACAAGATCGGCGACAAGCCGCAGGTGTACGCGCTGGAGGGCTCGATCGCCGTCACCGGGTCGCTCGTGCAGTGGCTGCGCGACAACCTCGGCATGTTCACCGACGCACCGGACATCGAGTACCTGGCCAGCAAGGTCGACGACAACGGCGGCGCGTACTTCGTGCCCGCGTTCTCGGGCCTGTTCGCGCCGCACTGGCGCTCCGACGCCCGCGGTGCGCTGGTCGGCCTGACCCGGTTCGTCAACCGCAACCACATCGCCCGGGCCGCCCTCGAGGCGACGGCGTTCCAGACCCGCGAGGTGCTGGACGCGATGAACGCGGACTCCGGCGTCGCGCTCACCGAGCTCAAGGTGGACGGCGGCATGACCGCCAACAACCTACTCATGCAGTTCCAGGCGGACATCCTCGACGTGCCGGTGATCCGGCCGAAGGTCGCGGAGACCACGGCGCTCGGTGCCGCGTACGCCGCGGGCATCGCCGTCGGGTTCTGGGAGGGCGAGCAGGACGTCATCGACAACTGGGCCGAGGACCGGCGCTGGTCGCCGAACCTCGAGGCGGACGAGCGCGACCGGCAGTACCGGCTGTGGAAGAAGGCCGTGACGAAGACCCTCGACTGGGTGGACGACGACGTGCGCTGACGCGCACCTGTCCGTCGGCGCGCTGACGCGCACCTGTGCGTCGGCGCGCTGACCGCACGCGCAGCACGGGACCGGCCCCGCCCCCCGCATCGTGGGGGACGGGGCCGGTCTGCGTCCCCCCTCAGGGACGCCGGTGGCGGCCGGTGCGCCACCCGCCGGTCACCGCTGGCCGGCGGGTGGGCGGCGCCGGCCGCCGGTCTCAGCGGTCGACGCGCGCCCCGCCGCCGCCCGCGAGCTTGAGCACCTCGGCCTTCGACGCCATCGTGGTGTCGCCCGGGGTGGTCATCGCCAGGGCGCCGTGCGCCGCGCCGTACTCGACGGCCGTGGCGAGCGGCTGCCCGTCCAGCAGGCCGTAGATCAGGCCGGAGGCGAACGAGTCGCCGCCGCCGACCCGGTCCAGGATCTCCAGCCCGGGCCGGTGCGTCGCCTGCACCAGACCGCTCTCCCGGGACCAGGCGATGGCGCCCCAGTCGTTCACCGTGGCGCTGCGGACGGTGCGCAGCGTGGTGGCGATGACCTGGAAGTTGCCGAACTCGGCGGCGACCCTGTCGATCATCGCGGCGAACGAGTCGATCTCGATGGCGGAGATGTTCTCGTCGACGCCCTCGACCTCGAAGCCGAGCGCGGCGGTGAAGTCCTCCTCGTTGCCGATCATCACGTCGATGTGCCGGGCGATCTCCCGGTTCACCTCCTGCGCGCGGGCCCGGCCGCCGGAGGCCTTCCACAGGCTCGGCCGGTAGTTCAGGTCGTACGACACGACCGTGCCGTGCCGCTTGGCGGCCGTGACCGCCGCGACCACCGTCTCGGCGGCGGTGTCCGACAGCGCGGCGTAGATGCCACCGGTGTGCAGCCACCGCACCCCGAGCTCGCCGAACAGGTGGTCCCAGTCGACGTCGTCGGGCCGGAGCTGGCTGGCGGCGGTGTGCCCGCGGTCGCTGACGCCGACGGCACCGCGCACGCCGAAGCCGCGCTCGGTGAAGTTCAGGCCGTTGCGGACGGTGCGGCCGATGCCGTCGTACGGCAGCCAGCGGATGAACGAGGTGTCCACGCCGCCCTGCAGGACCAGGTCCTCCACCAGGCGGCCGACCTCGTTGTCCGCGAGCGCCGTGACCACCGCGCCGCGCAGGCCGAACGCCCGGCGCAGGCCGCGGGTGACGTTGTACTCGCCACCACCCTCCCAGGCGCGGAACTGCCGGGCGGTGCGGATGCGGCCCTCGCCGGGGTCGAGGCGGAGCATCACCTCGCCGAGCGAGACGGCGTCGTAGCGGACGTCCGCGGCGGGACGCAGGTCCAGGGTCATGTCGGTTCCTCTCCGGGGGTTCCGGGGTCGGGGTCGGGTGGCCGGGCGCGGCCGGGCGGGGTCAGGGGCGCAGGCGGGTCGCCAGGGCGACCGCGTCCGCGACGAGGGACCGCACGCCGTCGAGGTCGCCGGCGCGCACCCGGTCGCGCGGGACCATCCAGGACCCCCCGACGGCCGCGACGCACGGCAGCGCGAGGTACTCGTCGAGGTTCCCGGGGCCGACGCCTCCCGTGGGCACGAACCGGACCCCGCCGAACGGCGCGGCCAGCGCCGCGATGGCCCTGCTGCCGCCCGAGGTGCCCGCCGGGAAGAACTTCACCGTGTCCAGCCCGAGCTCGAGCGCGGCCTGCACCTCGCTCGCGGTGACCGCGCCGGGCAGGACGGGCACGCCGTGCTCCTGGGCGCGCTCGACGACCGCGCGCGAGGTGCCGGGCGACACGAGGTACTGCGCCCCGGCGGCCACGGCCTGGTCCACCTGGGCCGGCGTGATCACGGTGCCGGCGCCGACGAGCACGTCGCCGCGCTCGGCCATGGCCCGGATCGCGTCGGGCGCCGCAGCGGTGCGGAACGTGACCTCGGCGACCGGCAGGCCGCCGCCGACCAGGGCCTCCGCGAGCGGACCGGCGTCGCGCGCGTCGTCGAGCACGACCACCGGGACCAGCCGGTGCTCGGCGAGCCGGCTCAGGACGTCTGCCATCGGGGCACCCCTTCGTTCCGCTGTGCGCAACGTCTGCTGCGCTCTCCGCAACGCATCCTGCCACGCCACCGGACGCCCGGGCAACGGCCGCCCGCGCCGCGCCCGCCCGGGGGCACGAGATCGCAGGAGGTGGGGGTTTCGCGGCGCTGAAACCCCCACCTCCTGCCATCTCGTCGCGAGGGAGGGGTCGAGGGCAGGAGGGCGCAGGAGCCCGGGGGGGTCAGGACGGGAGGGTCAGGACGGGAGGGTCAGGCCGTCCGGGAGCAGCGCGGGCACGACGGCGCGGATGCGTGCGTGCAGCTCGGTCATGCGTGCGTCGGTCATCCGGTCCGCGGGCGCCGTGATGCTCAGCGCCGCAGCGGGGCGGGCACCGCGCAGCAGCGGCACGGCGAGGCAGGCGATGCCCGGCTCGTTCTCCTGCAGCTCGACGGCGTACCCGCGGGCGCGGGCACGCTCGAGCTCGGCGGCGACGTGGTCGGCGTCCACCCGCCCCGCCGGCTCGACGGCGCGCACGTACCCGTCGAGGGTCGCGCGCGAGGTGTCCCGGAACGCGAGCATCGCCCGGCCGAGCGCGGTGGTCGCGGCCCAGTTCCGGCGCCCGACGGCGGACCAGACCCGCACCGCGCGCTCGGGCTCGACCTTGTCGAGGTACACGACCTGCACCCCGCTGAGGATCCCGAGGTGCACGAGCTCGTCGGTGGCTCCGCACAGCGCGACCAGCGCCCCGTGCAGCCGGGCGGGCAGGTCGTCCTCCGCGAAGTACCGGTCGGCGAGCCGCACCGCCGCGGGACCGAGCGCGTACCGGCCGCTCTGCGGGTCCTGGGCGACGTAGTCCCGGTGCCGGAGCGCCGCGAGCGAGCGGTGCACGGTGGTCTTGTGCACGCCGAGCGCAGCGGAGAGGTCCGCGAGCGTCATCCCGCCGACCCCGGCGGCCGCGATCGCGTCGAGGGTGCGCAGGGCACGGTCCACGCTCTCCACCGGGGACGCCGCCCCGGCGGTGCCCGCCGTGCCGTCCGTCTGCTCGACCACGGCGCCCACCCTACGGCCGCGGGTGCGCGCCGCGGTCCGGCACGACCCGCACCCGGCCGGCCGCGGGTCAGGCGCCGAGCGACCCGATCAGCAGCCGGGCCACCTCGAAGTAGATGATCAGCCCGGTGCCGTCGACGAGC
>DAMBCY010000321.1:4606-4973 GCA_032056255.1 Cellulomonas sp.
CCCGGACACGACGGCCGGGTCGACGCCGACGCGCCGCAGCAGCAGCGGGAGCACCGAGGCCACCAGCGAGGACCACAGGATGATCGCCGCCGCGGACACCGCGACGGTGAGCGCGACCTCGGGCCCGACGCCGAGCGTCCAGGCCCGGACCCAGCCCACGGCCGCGATGGAGGCCGCGATCAACACGCCCGTGCCGACCTCCTTGCGGAGCACCCGCCCGACGTCGCGCAGCCGGACCTCCCCGACCGCCATCGCCCGGATCAGCGTCGCGGTGATCTGGGTGCCCGCGTTGCCGCCGGTGCCGATGAGCAGCGGCACGAAGAAGGCGAGCGCGATGACCGTCTCCAGCTCGTCCTCGAACGCCCGC